>NZ_AKWZ02000007.1 GCF_000306235.2 Leptospira fainei serovar Hurstbridge str. BUT 6 | reverse complement strand
TTTATTGGACAACTCGGTCTTCGTGATTCCCATTTCGTTTAATTTAAGATGAATGCCGTGATTTATTTCAAGTTTAAATTCACCATCTTCGATATCTTTTCAATCTTGCTTGAGTTTGTTTACGCGTATCGGGATCATCCAATTTAAAAGCATCATTCTTGATTAAATTGAGACACCACTGTTTTTAGTATCGGAGTATTTTAGCATAGTAGTTTAGTCACGTAAAACCGGACACTTTTTTTGCTCGAAAAGAAGTAAAGATCAGGCAGCCATTTTCATACTGGCAAATGATTTGTTTCACGGAATTTTCTCGTTTCATTCCAATTATCTGAAACACATCTACTCGCATTCCATTTCGGAGGATTTCATGAATTCCAATGCACACTACAGGATTTCCCAGAACTTACTAGAAAGGTCCATATTTCCCAAGTATAATCCTTACAAATTAAGAAATCAAGATACTCCGAAAGAGAATCCTATCCCACTCAAAACGGAATACTACCATCATATAACAGAATTCTTTCTCGATACTTTTTACCCTAAGTTCTGCCCGGAATGTAAGATCCAATTAACTAAGAAGATCACGACGAGAGACTATCTCATTCGTTGTGAAGAGTGCCATTACATGACCTCAAGGCTTTCGTATACTCCCCTTCATCACTTTAAACTGCCTTTATGGGTATTCGGATACGTATTGGAAGAATCGTATTTACAAAGCCCGAAAGTTCTTACCGCTACTGCAATACAAAAGAAAACGGGGATCTCCTACAAAACCGCACTTCTTCTAAAACGAAGAATCCAACTATTCGCAAGCGAGCAAAAGGATAACGTCAGGGATCTGGTATATTCTAAGCTCCAAAAGGAAAACGAAGCATCTTCCGCTTCTCAAAATACCGCCCGAACACACTCCGAAAAACGTGTAATAAAAAATCGCGGACCCAAAGCAAAGAAAGCGGCCTTAGAGAAAAATAGAATCACGCTTACTAACGCTGATACCTTAGTATTGTACTCAGCTTCCCAGAGAGCTAATAAGGGCCGTAAAAGGCATAAACACGGGGGTTCTACGGCTTCTATCTATATGAGTGATAAACTAGGCGGAAAGCAAGTAGGAACGCTTGTACACACCATTGCAACGAGTAATGGAGCGTTAATCTTAGATTCCGTCCCAGATCAGAAGATGAATACACTCGGCCCGATCATACGAAAAAACATACCGGAAAAATCGCCGATACACACTGACTCAGGGTATCCCTGGTTAAATAGCGTATACCGCAATCACAAGATGGTAAATCACTCTGCTCATTCAAAAGATAAGAGATACAGGTGGGCTAGAAATAGATGGGTAACAAAGGAAGGAGTTCATATACAGTACGCAGAAGGGAATCACAGAGTAATCAAGCAAGCATTCTCTTCCTACGGATATATAAGGCCCGAGTATTCACAGCTTTACCTGAATGAGTTTTGTTTCTTCAGGAATCTAAAGGTATTCGGGTTAGATGCGATCGTGCAGAACTGGAGGGAGAGAAGTAGCAGCAAGCAAACCTCCGAACTTTCAGCGAAGGTCGAAGAATCGAAAAAACAAAAAATTTTAGTGAAAAACGGAAAGAGCAATTGCTACCGGGCTCTTTCCGTTTTTCAGTCACATAGATCAAATCCAGTAGGGATTGTCAACAATAAATGACTATCTCAATACGTCGTTTAACAACCGACCGAGCATTTGATCCTGAGTTTGAACCGTCTTCTGATTCGCTTCATAAGAACGATTCACTTCGATCATTTCCACCATTTCGGTTACCACGCTCACGTTAGATGCTTCTAGAAAGCCCTGCAATATATTCGGTTCTTCGTTTAAATCGAACGCTTGAGGCTCTCCGGACTCAGGGGTATCCACATAAAATGAATCCCCTTCCTTATCCAGATGTCTCGGATTTTCTACGGTTCGAATTTTGATACGATCAAGAAGTACCGGAGTTTCGAATCGATTCTTATCAATCGAAGTGGAATTTCTCGGATCATTACCTATCTCTCCGTTGATCCACACTTCTCCGTTTTCTCGAATTAGAAAATTACCTCTCGCAACTTTGATCGGACCGTTTTCTCCCATCAGTGGAAATCCTTGAGGCGTGACTAAATATCCGTTCGTATCCAAAACGAATGCTCCCGATCTAGAAAGTCTTTCTCCTCGGTTGGTCAACACGCTAAAAAAAGCCGGGTGTTCGGATCCTGGACGATCCTGCAACATGATATCGAAAGGATTATCCGTCTTTTTTACGGCGCCCTGCTCAAAGCGAGTATAAACTTCGTTTACCTCACCGCCTAATCCTAGCTTACCGATTACCGGAGCGGTATCGAACGATCCCATCGGAACCTTTCCGACTCCGTCTTCATTGTATCTATGTAATAATAACTCCGGAAAGGTTTTAAATACTGTGGTGTCCCTTTTATAAGCCGTTTTATCAACGTTCGCTAAGTTATTTGAAATAACGTCCATGCGAGTTTGCTGGATCGTCATTCCGTTCGATCCTGTATAAAGTCCTCTTAGCATGGAATCCTCCCGAAAAGCAGATGCAGTTCTATTATTAAGATCGGGATTTTTTAGATTTCCAGAAGGGAGATTTTGTCCCATTAGGAAAAAACCTTTGACATCCCTTCCTGAGACAGGGATATCTATCCGGGAAATGAAGAAGAAAGGGTACTTTCTTTCAGTCGGGGCAGGCAAAAACCAGTTACCCTTGATTCAAGCCTGTAAGAGTCTAGGGCTGGACGTGATTTCCGTAGATCGGAATGATAAAGCGCCCGGATTCGCCCTTTCTAACCTCAGAATTATCGAATCCATTCATGAATATCGTCGAATTCATCGGGCGGTTTCGGAGAACCCTCTCCCGATTCCGATCCTAGGCGTAGGCACCCGCTCTTACGGGAAAGCAACTTACACTACGGCCTATCTTGCGGAAAAACTCAAGTTGCGCTACGCTAGTACCGATTCGGTCTTACTTTTTTCCGATAAACATCTTTTAAAATCCGTTGCGAGTGAAAAAGGAATTCGAGTGCCTAAGGAAATTCCTTTTTCCGAATTGCGAGCGAAAGAGAAATCGATCCCTTACCCTTGGATCGCAAAGCCGAGTCAAGGAAGCGGAAAGCAGGGAATCCGTCTCCTGACTTCCGACTCGGTCGTATCTCACTTTCTCTCGATGGTTAGTCCTCATGCAAAAAAGAGTTCGGTAAAATCGAAAAAGAGTGCGACCGTTAAAAATCAGGCGGAAGAAAAATGGATCTTGGAAGAGTTCATTCCAGGTTTGGAATGCACGGTACTAGGACTCGTCTCTTCCGACGAATTTCATTTGGTAAGCCTGACTCTCAAGGAAACGTCGGAATTTCCTCCTTTCTTAGAAGCGGCACATAGATTCCCCTTCCCTAAATCCGAGCTGACAGGGGAAATCATTATGCTCTGTCGCTCCATCGTTAAGGCGACTGGATTGAAAAATTGCCCGTTTGTGGCAGAATTCAAACTAAACGCGGAAGGAGAACCGGTGTTAATCGAAGCCGCACCCGAGGTCGGTGGAGAATATCTTGCCGACGTGTTGGTCCCCGGCTATATGCAGTATGATTATTTTAGGAATTTTATAAAATTATTAATCGGTGAATCATTCGAACTTCCGCCTTCCACCCTGCAATCGAGTCCTAACAGAAAAGCGCAGATCCGTTTTGAAATTCCTCCGCGAGGAATTTCGATCTTAAAACAAGTCCCCGAATTCCGAGTCAAATCTCGTGAGAAAGTCCTCTTTGAAAGAACCCTCCATGAAGTCGGAGCAAAACTAGATACCTCCGCCGGTAACGAAGTTCGCCCCTTAGTTCTTGGAATCAAAACAGATTCATCTCAACCTGAAGAAGTTTGGAACGAAAGCATAAAGACCAGGTTCAAGGCCGAATATGATGTCCGCTGATCATCCTTCTAGACAGGCCTGGGAAACTCATTATACTCGATCCAAATCTAAATTAAATTATCCTGATGAGAATTTAGTTCGAATTCTTTCCCGGATTCCGACAGCTAAAACGTCTCGCCAAGCCCTTGATTTCGGCGCCGGATCTGGACGGCATTGTATTTTGTTAAACGAATATGGATACGAAGTCAGTGCGGCGGATTATAGCGAGAATTCCATTTCATCCATACGAGAATCCTATCCGTGGGCAAAAACGTTTCTCTTGGATCGTCCACCGTACCCTTTTCAAAACGAGCAGTTCGATCTAATCGTAAGTTGGGGCGTACTGCATTATAATCCTCCCGAAATGGCCAAAGCAATGACGGATGATTTAAAACGAATTATGAAATCCGGAGCGTATCTTGCGGCCTCTGTCAGAGCCTTAGGCGACACTCACTTGCAAGCAAAGGACGGAAAAATAGGAACCCCTGATTTAAAGGGAGGATCCACCTGGTTTTATTCCGAATCGGAAATTAGGGAGTTAGGATCGGGATTTTCATCCTTTGAGCTCGGATACACCGAACGGACTCCATTAGGAAAACTGGATGAGAGGATTTGCCATTGGATCTTTCTCGCTCGGAAGTAATTTACGAAGAATGTCCGTTAGACGGAACTTGCCGATGGGAACAACTCTACACTTCGGAATATTCCGATTTCAGATTACAGATTCGCCTCTGTAAAACCTGCGGCCTGCAAGCCCAATTCCCGCGCCCTCTTCCTGAAGAATTGTATAACGAGGAATACTATACCGGAAACCAAGGGTTTACGTATAGAGACGAACGAACGACGGAAAAATTCGACCGATATGTTTGGTTCGCGCGACTTAAGAATATCGCAAAATTCCGACCGGAAGGAAACTTTCTGGATATCGGATGTTCCTTCGGGGGGTTCCTAAACTGTGCCCTCGAAAAGGGATATATTCCTTACGGCGTCGAGATATCCCCGTATTCCGCCAAACAAGCCGGAAAGCGAGGAATTAAAATTTGGCAAGGCCAGTTTTTAGATGCGGACCTGCCCGAAAATTTTTTCGACGTAATCACATTGATCGAAGTGATCGAGCATTTGGAAAATCCGAAGGCTGTCTTTGATAAACTTGCAAAAATTTTAAAGCCCGGAGGATTGCTGCTCATACAAACCGCCAATTTCGATGGTTGGCAAGCTAAGCAAGCCGGACCAAAATACCATTATTACCTCCCGGGCCACGTATATTATTACTCCGAATCCAACCTACGGAAAATTCTTGCCAAACGAGGATTCGGACGACAAGTTACTTACCTCGGCGTGGACTTTCCTCTCTATGCAAAACTTTTAAAATCGAGAGGAAGTTTCAAGTCTTGGAGAGACTATCGAAAATGGATTACGATAACGTTTTATCATTTTCGTAGCAAACTTAAACGAGGCGGACAACCGTTGACTTCTTCTATGGTGCATTACGCGATAAAATTATGAACTCCCATCCAAATCATAAATACAGCAGACTGTTCGATTATATTCCCGATTCCGGAATATTAAGAAAATTAAATTTCTCCCTCCGAATCTTAGCTTCGTCCGCGTATCGCTTCATCAAAGACGACTGTCTTATGAAAGCTTCCGGAATCTCCTATACTACGATCGTCTCGCTGATCCCCATGTTTACGGTAGCGCTCTCCTTACTTACGATTACTTCGGGTCTAGAAAATCGAAAGGAAGAGATATTTGATCGCATCAACGCTTTTTTCCTAGCTAGTAACATCAACCTGGATATCAATCCGTATCTGGAAACGATCGGTGATCTGATAGACGCGGCCAGACAAATCGGCGCGATAGGGTTTGTCATTTTGGTATTTTCCGCAACTGCAGTATTGCGGTCCCTCGAGAATTCTTTTAACGGAATTTGGCGCATAGACGTTAACCGTTCTTTTTTGCAAAAATTCGTATTTTACTTTTTTATTCTGTCTATAGGCCCTCTTCTGATCGTAATCGGTCAAGGATTGGTCGAGAAAATGACCGATTTTTTCCGTCCTCCGCACTATCTAAGCATGGACAAGGAGCCTGACGGAAAAATTTGGATCGCCGGAGAAAGCGGAAATCTTTTCCGGCTGGATAAGAATTTAAAGAACGATTATGTCATATCGGAAGCAGACATCGATCTGGAGAATATTCGCTGCGTCGATTCCTACGGAACTAGATTAGATTTTTGTAAAAAGCCTGAACTGAAGCAGGAAGATTTCATACGCGTTCTCATCCGCGAGGATAAAGTCTATGCAATATCTCGAAAAGGACTCTTTCTAAACCGACCCCTGGAGGGTTCGGTATGGAATGCGATTTACTTTGAGAATACTCAGTTTTCCGACTTCGAGTTCATAAGCGACGGAAATTTCTATTTCATCTTCGGAAACGGTGAAGTTCTTCATTTTTATAATCAGGGTAGAAGCTACAAGCCTATCTTCCCGAACACCTTAAAGATCCAAGCCAATCGGATTTACTTTCCGGAGTTTAGCGAGGGATACTTGGTGGATGAAGACGGAAATATTTGGAAGAGCGAGGACGGAGGCGTTACTTGGATCGCGAATAAGATCGCAGGACAGGGTCTAAAAGATATCCATAAGATCCGTCCAGACGAACTCATTGTTGCCGGAGAAAGAGGATCCATTTACAAGACGACCGATGGAGGTCATAGCTGGAAAAACCTCAGCCATAAACGCTACACGTTCCAGAAGGTGTGGTCCGTCGAAAATCAAGAATCCACGGACATCTTTCTTCTAGACTCTCTCGGGAACATATTAGTTTCGATAGATAGTGGTGAGCACTGGAATTCCTTCTATGTTCCCGTTCGGGGAAAAGTATTCGCATCGGTTTTATTCGATAGAAGCGAAAACGGTCGCTTTAGATTGCTGAATATAGGAGAATACGAGAAAATCAGTCTTTCCGAATATCGAGAAGTGAAATACATGACTACGGTTCTCCGTGGCGGAGATTCCGTATTTTCTCCGTATAATGTTCTGCGATTGGCCTTTCCACTAACGGGGATTTGGTGGTTTTTTCTGGCCTTATTCACTTTGATTCCGAACACGAAAGTTCCGATCAAAGCCTCCTCAATCGGCGCCGCATTTACGAGCCTGATCTTTCTGCTCTTTCTCTACGGATTCAAAGTATATGTTACTTCGTTTTCAGAAACGACGATGATCGTCTACAAGGCTTTGGCGGCGATTCCGATATTTTTGATCGGAGTTTATTCTCTCTCCCTGATCGTTCTCTACGGCGCGGAAATCACCGCCTGCGTTCAGTTTCCGGAACGATATTTGGTTCCGTTTCAGTTAGTCGAAGAACGTCATACTTCCTTTAGCGACGAATTTAGAAAATTAATGGCGATTTTAAAGGCGGCTTATGCGGTTCAGAAACAAAGTAAACTCTCCGCCTCTACCGAAACATTGGCCATTCAGTCCGGTTTGAATTCCGAAGAGATTCCGAGATTAACAAAAAGTTTATCCGAAGCGGGTTTACTGGGTGAAACATCCGACGGAACCTGGTTACCGATTGCCTCAGGTCTTGATTTAACGCTCGGCGATTTCTATAGAAAAATTCCCGGACCGCTTTTAAAAGAAGATTCTTCTCAACGAATTTATCCGGACAGAATACGGGAGAAAATGGAGAAAGCGGAACTAAATTTTCAAAAAGATTTGGATGCCGTTAGCTTCAGGGATTTGATAGACGGCAATTAAGGGGATTTTCTAAGACCCGTCAGATCTTCGAGTCTAACTTCTTGATCGGAGAAAGATTCGAAGACAAAGATTGGTAAATCTGTTCGGCAAGCCCGAGAGACGAATTGGCCGAGAGATTCTTAGAGTATTCGTCGTAAAGCATATCTTCGAAAATTTCTTCGGCATATCCGCCGTCGATTAATCCTGATTTATGGACGGTCGCCTTCATTTCTTTAAGTACCATCTTCACAAAAATCGATTCGAATTCGACCGAAGCGTCGTATAATCTTTTGCGATAAGGGTCGGCAGTAACTTCTTCCTTAATATTATGAGGCATACGGACTTCCGCGGAAGAGACTTTACCGGAAAGTTTATCGTTGAATTCTTCGCGTAATAATTCCGGAAAAGTTTGTCCTTTGCGAAGTTCCTTTTCTTCCCGAAGGAGTCGCTGTACTTCCGGCCGCTCCGTTAAGTTTAAACGATTGGAATAATTATTAATTTGATCTATCATATTTTACTGAACCTCTAGTTCCGCATGTAGAGCGCCCGCTGTCTTCAGCGCTTCTAGAATAGCGATGATATCTTTCGTGGATGCCCCTACCTTATTCAAGGCGTCAACCACATCCGAAACTTGAGTCGCCTCTTCGATCAAGAAGGATTCCTTCGAAGGTTGTTGATTATCCCTTCCAAGACGTTGGCCGCGACGGTTTTTATCGGCAACCGAAAGGCTTAAGCCCGAACGAGAGACTGCAACTTCGTCTATGACGATATTTCCGCCCATTACGATAACACCCGATCGTTCGTTGATCACGACCTTCGCTTTCGGTGAGGAATCAACCGTCAAATTTTCCAAATCGGAAAGAAGAGCCAAAAGCCCAGGCGATTTATTGGAAAACCCCGCACCTACCTCAAGCACGATTTCCGAAGGGGAAAGCGCTTGGATCGAGTCCGCTTTTAAGCCGAATTTTTCGGGTATCGTTTCGCGTATTTTATTAATGAGATTATTCAGCAATGAAAAGTCCGCTTCGTTTAATCGAACTACGACCCTCTGATTTGCGAAAAATTCCTCCTTCAATTCCGATTCGACGATTGCGCCTTGGTGGACGATTCCCACGGTTTTCTTAGAGCCTCGCCCAGATGTGGAACGTTCGTTATCCGCTCTCCCGCCGAAGGAAATTACGCCGCTAGCCACGGCGTAGATTTTGTCGTTAGCTGTTTTTAACGGAGATTGTAAAAGGACTCCGCCTTCCAAAGATTTAGCGTCACCTATCGAAGAAACGGTTACGTCCAATCGGTCGCCTTTACGAGCGTAAGAGGGAATATTCGCCGTGATTAAAACGGAGGCGATATTTTTGGTTTGATCCGGTTTTAGATTCGCTTCGACGCCCAGGTTCTTTAAGTAATTCTTCATGCTCTCGCTGGTCATCGGAGTCTTGCTATCTCCGGTTCCTGGCAAACCTATCACGATTCCATAGCCGGTGATTTGGTTGTCACGAATTCCTTCGATTTTAGCGAAATCCTTGAGTCGCACTTCCGCGGCTTGAACCGTTGCCGTTATTAAGAGAAATACGAAAAGAACTCTAATCATTGGGATTCCCCCAAAAGACGATTGAGTTGTTCCAAAATGAAACGTTGCTTTTCTTCGTCGGATAATTCAGCTTTAACCGTAACGGAACCGTCCGGGTTATTAACGGTCTTAAGAGCGATCGGAGGTTGCAAATCCTTAGGTTGGATTCTCCCGGTAAATTGGATTTGTAAATCTGCGATCCGATCCGCATCGACGGAATTATCTCTGGATAAAAACTCGGGCGATAGGCGACCCGTCAAAACGACCCCGGAAGGTTCCCCGTTATATGTAGAAGATCTCTGGCCTTGCAAAGTAAGCAATCCGGTTGCCGGGTCTATCGCGGTAACTGTCGCGGTTAAATTGCCTTTCAACTTTCCCAAAGACTTTATCTTTCCTTTATTCTTTCGAACGATGCTCCTATCGTTATTATACGAAGGGTTATCAGGAATGATTTTTTTATCCGGCACCGCTTTGATCGTGATATTCTCGTCCGCAGTGGATTCAATTTCGAATTCGGCGTTAAAACCGTCTTTCAGCCGGACGAATACGGCGGTTCCTATCTTAATATTTTGCGATCTAGAATAAGGATTCTTATCCTGCCATTGAGATAATTCCTGAGCGGCAACGGCCAAGAAAGCTCCGAGAGAAAACAAGAGGATGATCAGTTTTTTGATTCCAATGCTAAACATCTTAATTTTCTAATAATACCGTATTTTTTTCCACTACACGAGCCGTTAATTTCCCCTCTTTCGCATGAGAGGAGACTTCCACTAATTCACCGACATTGCCGGATGTCAGCGCTTTCGTCTTCGCTTTTACGACCAAGTTTCCGCGTGTGTAAACCAGTTGTATGTCGCCGCCCCGCTGCACATCATACAAAAAGCGGACATGCTTGCGTCGCAAAAGTTCCCCGGCCTGCAGGTCTTTTAAAGCGGTCGATCCGACGCTTTCCATTCCGATTCCGTCGGTAAACGCTTCTTCAAGGAAAACAGTGCGTTCCTCCAAGGAGTCCGTGTCCAATTTTTGTCCTTTCAATACTGCTTTCTTTGCGAAGAATACGGAAGCCTTCTTCTCGATTTTGAATTTAATTCTTTGAGTATGAACTTTTCTCTGCTGAAAATAAAAATCCAGGGAGGCGACGATCTGGCCCGCGTGAATCACCTGCGGCAATCCCGCCCATCGAAGATCGATCCCGGAAGCCGGAACCGAGCGTTCTCCATCTAAGTAAGTTATGCGATATTCGGCGCCCTTTTCCTGAGTAAGCTTAGCGATCTCTTTAGCGACACTGTCTTCCAAATCCTTAGCATCCAATTCCGAATTCAAGGGTAAAATCAGGGTTTCTTTTCCGGAAATCGAAACATTCGGAAATAATTTCTGAATGTCTTCAGGTCTGAGCAGAACCGGAGATTCAAGATTTCGTAATACTATTTTGTCCTGCATCCGATCCGGCATTTTCGCTATTTCCGAAAGTAGGACTTCCTTCTTTTCGGTGAGTAGTTTCCCGCGTAGGTAGACCGCTTCCATAGCGAAAACGCCGCCCGCCGAAATCCATAGGATTCCTAACGCAACGAGTAAAATGCCAGGAAAGCGAAAACTCATATTATTTAACGCTTCAGACCTATCGCCGTCGATAGCATGTTATCCGAAGTTTGGATCGCTTTCGAATTGGATTCATATGCTCTTTGCGCAACGATCATATTCACCATTTCTTCCACGATCTTAACGTTGGACATTTCCAAAAACCCTTGAAGGACGTTACCGAAACCTTCCATCCCTGGCGTTCCCGGAATCTCGGGACCGGAAGCAACTGTCTCTTGGAATAGGTTTTTACCGATTGCCTGAAGACCGGCCGGGTTAACGAATCGATATAATTCGATCTGGCCGATTACTGTAGGACGAACATCCGCCCCTATCTTGACGGTAACTTCCCCTTGCTCCGAGATCATCAACGTGTTTAAGATAGCTCCTTCCGGCAGTATGATCGGCGGCTCCAAAAGGTATCCGTTGGAGGTCACTACCTGCTGGTTCGAATCGATCTTGTAAGAACCGTCCCTTGTGAAAGCGAAGCTGCCGTCCGGCATTTGTATTTTAAAGAAGCCCATTTCACTCGTAATGGCTAAGTCTAATTTATTACCGGTAGCCTGAAATGAACCTATTTCGAAGAGTTTCTGAGAGGCTGCGGCGCGAACTCCATGACCTACGTTCACGCCGGTCGGAATTTCGCTAACCGAAGTCGCGGGAGTTCCTGCCAGAACCATATGCTGGTAAACTAAGTCTTCGAAATCGGCCCGATTCTTTTTAAAACCGGTCGTATTTACGTTAGCGAGGTTATTGGAAATAGTATCAATATGGAATTGCTGGGCGATCATTCCGGTCGCCGCGGTCCAAAGGGATCGCATCATAGGTGTGTACCTCTGGTTTTTTATCGGCTAAATTCGGAATTTCCCTAGGAATTCCCCCTTTTTTTGGGGATTTCCGACTTATTTAAAGTTCCGAAATACCACGCAGCGATTCGAATTCGTTCCCTTTTCGTTATTGGAAACATTCCAGCAGTTCGCAAGTTTCGTGAATTTCTGATCGTTAATATAGGTGTTTTCCCAAACTAAGCCGGTTCCTTCGGAACAACGGATGACGTATTCGTCCAAATTAAAAACCGTCTTACCTTTACGAACTTCGCCCACTTCCAGCACTAGCACTCCTCCGGGCTTTATTACTCTAGATAGTTCTCGAAGAGTTCCCTGAATGAATTCACACCAACCGGCAAGGGTTCCGAAAATACTCGGCTTTTGAGCCTTCTCCAGAGTGATATCAAGGAACCAATACCTAAGCCAATTATCTTCTTCATAGTTTACCTTATCTAAAAACGGAGGAGAAGTTACGACTAAATCGGTTCCCGAGTCCGGAAGACTAGAAAGTTCAAGAGAGGAATGATTGGTATAAAGATTTCTGGAAGAAAATTCGTGGAAAAAAGGCGGAAGATTCTCTTTTAAGTCCCTCTTTAATTTTTGCAGAATTCTAGGTTTCACTTCTCGATATTCGGGTTTAATTCCTTTCTTTTCGTTATTCCTCTTCTGTGCAAGAGGCGGAATCGAGATTTGAGGGAAGCTATAAACCGAAAAGAATCCGGTGCTATGCCCGTGCAGCCGCGATAATGCGGTCAACCCGAGATATTTAATTTCCGGGGAATCGTCGGTTAGAAGAATCTTACGCAGATTTTTCAATTCCCGTAAGGTGTCTTTATGATAGAAATGTAATAGATTGGAATCGCCTTCCTCTTCCGAGACTTTTGCACTCAAATCCAACTGCGAAAGCCGTCTCTCCAAATCGGGGACGGAAGGAATCGTCTGTCTGGATTTTGCCAGAACTAAAGACATCGGGCTTATATCATTATGGATGGCGGAGTGACCTTCCAAATTCGCCTGAAGAGCCGTCGTTCCTCGCCCGCCGAAAGGATCGAATACGACTCCTTTTTTAGAACCCAAATATTTTCCGATAAAGAAGGACGGTAACTCCGGTTTAAAAGATGCGCGATAGCTGACTACATAGTGGATCGGATGTGCTTGTCTTTGTTTAGCCGTCCAAAATTCTCCGCTTAGAATTTTCCGTTCTTTCTTTCGTACCGCTATGCTCATTTTAGTCTGCCTTCTTTTACTTTCTCTATTCGGAACGTAAGAAGGTTTTCCTCGGAGCTTTTCCTTGAAAGAATCCGGGACATAAAATCGAAAGGTAGGAAGTTCTCTTTACTGCTTGTCGGAGCCGGTAATAGGAAAAATTCTGCAAATAAGATAGGCAAACGTTTCCGTAACGGTAACCCGAACTAATTTTTCAGAGAACGTGACATGATTTCAACGACCGAAGTAATATCCTACTACGATGAATTTCTTTCCGAGAAAAAAACGAATCGTAGATGGGAATTGGCAGGGTACTATATCGGTTACGGATCCTACCTCGTTTGCTTTTGGATCGTCTTCGGCTTAAAGCGGGAAAATCCTTTGTTCTCTAGTTTGTTTTTCCTGGGCTTGTTCACTCGATTTGCCAGCCTGATGATCGGCCAAGTATTTTTAGTGCCGAAAGTTTTTCTTAGATTACTTTCCGTTGAAAAAGAAGAAAGCGATCTAGCGTGGCAAACGATCCTGAACCGTAAGGATGAAATCGTCGGTAGACTTGCTCGTAACGTTTACGGATGGAACGACTCAAGCGAGTTATTCGAAATGGATCGGGATGCGCTTTCTCGATTCGTAAAAGAAAAGACGTCTACGAACTGGAGAAAGATAGGTAAAAATTTTCTCCTGCTTTACGTACCGGTTTTTCTTTTCACGTTGTATCTAACATACATTGCGTGGCTGGAATGAGGGGACAGGTTTTTTTAACCATTGCCACGCTCCTTCTCTCTTGCGGAACTAGAAAGGAATCATCTCCTCCCGTAGAGAAGTTGGCGGAAATGCCGGGAAGAAAAACCTGCCTCATTTTTTCGGAACTGGAAACTGATGAAACGTTTATCATCAATCCGAACGATTGCAAAGGAAGCGTTCCACCTCTCCACATCTTCCATCCCATGATCGCACTTGCAGCTTTGGAAACCGGCTCGCTGAAGGAACCGGACGCGCCTTATAAATGGGATAAAACAAAATATCCGTATATTCGCTGGCAAAAGGACCAAAATTTAAGAACGGCTCTCGCTTCCTCCACGGTCTGGTATTTTCAAAAATTGTTATCCGAAACTACCGGATTCAAAGCACAAAACTGGCTGTCAGGTGTGGATCTACCTAAACCATCGGGTCTCGAAAATGGCCGAGCCTTCTGGATGGATGGGGACTATACTTTAAACGGAGAAGAGCTATTCTTTTTTCTAAAGAAGCTCGTGACTCGAAAATTACCCGTAAGGGAAAAAAACTCGTCCATTGTCCTTTCCGGATTGGAAAGAATACCCGGCGAAGTCAGTAATTCTACCGGAACTCATCGGTTGGCGGGAAATTGGGGGACCGCGGAGAAATTTTACTCCGATTCCGGATCTGCTTATAGCGGAGGGCGAAGTATTTCCCTTTTTTGGTTCTACTGGAAGTTTTCGAACAAAACGGTTCTCTTTCTTTCTCGGATCGAGAGCGAATCCGAAACCCTAACTCCTTTGGAGGCGGCTCGATACGGAACCGAATTTTTGCGAACGAACGGCATTTGGGAAAAATTTCTATCTCGATAGAGTTTCATTCTAAGGAATCGCTTTCTTTTTCAAAATCCTCTTTCATCTAAAGATTCTACTTTTCTTCGAAAACCCTCGGCTTGAACATGGAACCGATCTATTTCGTTCGAGGAAAATCCTTCTCGGCAGACGGATCGCCGATTCTGAATGAAACGTAACGTATTTTACTATATTCTTCTCATAACTCTCTTCTTCTTAGTTTTCCTAGTCATATTAAATTTCGGTGAAAAAATAGAGGCGGAAATTCCTGCTCCCCTCGTTTCCCAAAATTCGACTAACGAATCCGCTCTATTACTAGACCGATCCGCAATCGCGATCTCAAATACCGTCGAAAAACTGGCTAAAGGTTTGAAAGAACCGCTCGCGATTCTTCTGTTTCAAATCGGTCTTGTTTTGGTCGCGACTCGGATTTTCGGGAAACTTGCCGTCGCAGTCGGACAGCCCTCGGTAATCGGTGAAATTCTGGCCGGCATCTTATTAGGCCCTTCCCTATTCGGAGCCGTATTGCCCGACGCATACTCGTTCGTATTTCCGAAAGCTTCATTAGGTATTTTGCAACTACTAAGCCAAATCGGTTTGGTTTTCTTTATGTTTATCGTAGGAATGGAATTAGATTTAAAGATTCTGAAGAACCAAGCCGACTCGGCGATCTTAATTTCGCACGCAAGCATATTGTTACCTTTCCTATTGGGCGGGACCTTAGCGCTTTCCTTTTACGGAAGATTAGCGCCAGAGGGGATTAGCTTTCTCTCCTTTTCGCTTTTTATGGGAATCGGGATGAGCATCACGGCCTTTCCCGTTCTGGCTAGAATCGTCCAGGAAAAAGGGCTGACTAAAACGAAATTAGGAGGACTCGCTCTGACCTGCGCCGCCTCCGACGATCTGACGGCCTGGTGCTTACTCGCTTGCGTGATCGCGCTCGTTCAAGCGGGCGGACTCTTACCGGGCTTAATGACGATTCTTTTGGCGCTAATTTATATTCTTTTTATGTGGAAGTTGGTATTGCCATGGATGCGAAGAGCGGGACATATATTTACGAATCGAGAGGCTTTCACCAAAACCGCTGTCGCTTTTTTTCTTCTGTTTCCGATCGGATCGGCGTGGATAACCGAATCGATCGGCATACATGCCTTATTCGGAGCGTTTCTCGCCGGAGTCGTTATGCCGGATCGACCGAAATTGAGAACACTCCTAGCCGAAAAAGTTGAGGACGTCAGCACTGCGATCTTTCTTCCCTTATTTTTTGCCCTAACGGGAATACGTACTCAGATCGGATTATTAAACGAAGGAAACCTATGGTGGGATTTTGCATGGGTATTAGCTGTCGCAATCCTCGGGAAATTTGCTGGCAGTGCGATTGCCGCAAAATTATCCGGTAAGACCTGGAAAGATTCGCTCTCTTTAGGCGCATTGATGAATACTCGAGGGCTAATGGAATTGATCGTACTGAACATCGGATACGATCTTGGCATCCTCTCTTCCCAAGTGTTTTCTATGATGGTTCTCATGGCACTCGTAACCACGTTTATGACCGGTCCCTCTTTAAACCTGATCGAAAAAGTATTCGCATCTCCGCGAAAGGATTCGAAAGGAGGAGGAATACTTGTGGCTTTCGCTCTCCATTCGCGAGGAATCGACTTACTTCGATTAGCAAACGGATTATTTCCCGCCGGTAACAAAGCGAAAGAAGTCACGGCCTTACATATGAGTCCGGACTCGTCCATTTCGGGAAAGGTTGCGCAAAGATACGAAAAAACCAGCTTCGAGCCCTTGCATAAACTTTCCAAAGAATTAGGTCTAAAACTCAAAACGTTGTACAAACCCTCCGACAACGTCGCGAAAGACATCTTGAGGACAATTCAATCAGGAAATTATAATATGTTTCTGACTGGCGGAGCGAGATCGTTATTCAGTGACGACGTCTTAGGAGGAAAAATCCGGACGTTACTTTCCGAATCGAACGGTAATGCCGGAATATTAGTTGCTGAAAAACTAGGAAATATCGATCGCCTAACAGTCGCGATGTATTCGGAAACCGACTCAAAGTTATTGACTTTGGCAAGCAGATTAGCTAAGAACCTGGGGTCCAAAGTTTCTGTTTGGGATCCGAGAGGAGCGGTTCAAAGACTACCTCAGAAGGATCGAAACCTGCTTAAGAAGGAAAAGATTCCGATTTTGAGAGAATCCGATCCGATCGTTTTGGGAGAAGCCGACTTGATTCTTTGCAACTTGGAGACATGGGAAGAAGAACCCGAACTTCACAATTGGGAACTCGCCGAAGGCTCGGGTTTATTCCTGATTCGTTTTTCTAAAGAAATCGAATTTCTTTAGAATTTCGCGGACTGATCTTCCGCTTTTAAGTAATAGCCTACGCCAGGCTCCGTAATCAGTATTTCCGGCTTACTCGGATCGGCTTCGATTTTTTTCCGAATCTGATTTACATAGACGCGCAAATAACCCGCTTCCGAAATCTGGTTCGGACCCCAGAGCTCCTTCAAAATCTGCGTCTGAGTGATAATCTTGCCCGGATATGTTGCGAGCAATTTTAGAAAAGAATACTCCGTCGGAGTCAAGCGAACATCTTTTCCTGATTTCGTTACTCGCCTTGTTCCGAAATCCAATTCTAGACTTCCGATCTTTACTTTAACGTCCGTTTTTTCAGGAGACGAATGACGGAGAAGCACACGGATCCTCGCTAAAAATTCCCCGACTCCGAAAGGCTTGGTCAGATAATCGTCCGCCCCTGCATCCAATAGATGGATCTTATCTTTTTCAGAGTCCTTAACGCTTAGCACTAAAACGGGAACTTTCGCACCGGAATCCCGAATTTGAATGAGAAATTCCTCTCCACCTTTCTCCGGTAAACCTAAATCTAAAACGACGACATCGGGACGGACCATATAAAATTTTGATAATGCATCTTCTACTGAAACGGCCTCCTCTAATTTATAACCTTCCGGTTCGCAGGCCATTCTTAATAGTCTGCGAATTTGAATTTCGTCATCGATGACTAAAATGACCGGACTACCCAATGTCTTCCTCCAAAGGCGGGAAAGTCATTACAGGAATCCGAATCAAGAATCGAGCCCCACCTTCCGCACGATTCTCCGCCCAGATACGACCGCCTTGCGCCTCGACCAGCCCCTTACAGATGGAAAGGCCGAGTCCGGTTCCGTGAGCGTAGGAAGAAACTTTCGTGAACTTATCGAAAATCCGCTCTTCCTCGCCTTTCGGAATACCAGGTCCTTTATCCTCTACGACTAAGAGAAGATGATCTCTCGGAACGCTGGCGCGAACTGTCACCGGAGTTCCTTCAGGCGTATGCAGAAAAGCGTTCTGAATAAGATGAATTAATACCTGCTGCATAATGCGGTTGTCTAATCGAACCAAAGGCATATTTTGGTCCACTTCCGCCGTTAAACGGTGCGATCCTCTTTCCGATTCTTCTTCCGCAACGGCGCCTAGCACTAAATCCGCCGGATCCTCCCATTGCAGATCTAGCTTCAACCTGCCCGACTCCAAACGGGTCATGTCTAAAAGATTATTTACCAATCTTTCAAGTTTTCTATATGCGCTGCGCACTTCGGCTAATAGGGAAATTTCTTTTTCAGCCGATCGATCGACGGTGCCATCCAGAAGGTCTAGAGAAGCCCTAATAATAGTTAAAGGAGTACGAAATTCATGGCTGACCGAATTAAATAACGCCGAGTGAAGTCTTTCGGATTCTTCCACCATTCTCGCGTTTTCACGTAGGCCAAGAAGCTGAATCCTTTCCACTGCCAACGCGATCTGGTTTAACATAGAGTGCAGCAACGCGTCCTCTCCCGGTTCTAACGGTTCTCTACCTTCGCGATCCAATCCGAGTACGCCGAAACATCCTCCCGGCGATAGTAGCGGAAGATATAACCCTCGGGAAAGCGGGACAGTATCGGTGGAATTACCCGAAGGCTTCCTGTTTTGATAAGACCAGGACGCCAGTGCGAATTCTCTTGCCTCGGGAATGAAAGTACTTTTTGGATGAGCGGTTCTTTCCAAACGTCCGTCCTTATCCGTAATGACGATAAAAATCGGACAATCGAACGTCTTAGACAATAGCTCGACGGATGCGTTCACAATTCCGTCCGCAGTATGCGTCCGAGAAAGCGCGATTGATAATTCGTAAAGGGACGAAATCGCCTCTTCTCCGTGCTTGAGCGCGTCCTCTCTCGATCTTAAACGAGTCGTAAACACGCCTAAAACCATGGCGAGCACGAAATACATCACGAACATCATCCAATCTTCGAGCTTTCCTATAAAGAAAGTAAATCGAGGCGGAATAAATAGAAAATTCCAAAGTAACGCCGAGAGAGCGGAAGTAACCAACACCGGACCTCTACCGGCAAATAAAGAAATCAACATTACAAAAAACAGATAAACTAATCCGATCGACCAGTAACCTATTATGTTCAGCGTCAAAAGATTGATGGAAGTAACACCTAAAAGCGAAAGGAATGATAAAAAATACTGTATCGGGCCTGATTTCCCCACCCACCAAAGAGGTCTGAAATTTTCATACTTTCCTTCCCCACCCGGAACGACCACTAATTGAAAATTCGCCGATTCCGAGGTAAGTCGTTCTAGTAAAGTTCCGCCTTCTAAAAGTTGCCAAAATCGATTTCTGGTAGTTCTCCCGATTACGACATGCGTGGCCTTTGTGCGGTCCACAGCTCTTAAAATCCCCTGAACCAAATCCTTTTCCGGAAGGCTTAAAATTTCCGCTCCAAGTTCCCTGGCCAATTGCAGATGAGAGTGAAGCTGCTTTCTATCTTCGGCGGATAAATTTCTCCCGTCTTCTATGTACACCGTAACCCAGCTACATTTCAAAAGGAAGGCCATTCTTTTTGCGTGCCGGATCAATTCTCCCGAAGCAGGCGACGAACTGATCGCGACAAGAATTTTCTCCGATAATTTGGAATCCCTCGTCGGCTCGAGACGAGCCAATTCGCGATCGACAAGCTTGGAGGTGTAGCTTAAGGAGAGTTCACGCAATGCCGTCAGATTCGGGATGCGAAAAAAAGAAAGTAAAGCGCCGGGAACTTTTTCAGCCGGATAAATTTTTCCCTCTTTCAATCGCTTAACTAGGTCATCCGGAACTAGATCCACAAGTTCCACCTCGTCGGCAATTTCTAGAATCGAATCCGGAACCCGTTCAGCGACGGGTGCCCCGGAAAGTTCCTCGACGATATTGGCCCTGCTTTCCAAATGCTGGACATTCAAAGTCGAATAAACGTCGATCCCGTTATCCAGGATTTCCAAAACGTCTTGGTATCTCTTCGGATGTCTCGAACCAGGAACGTTCGTATGCGCTAATTCATCGACTAAAACTAAATCCGGTTTTCGTTCCAAAACCGCATCCAGATCCATCTCTTCTAACTCCACATTTTTGTACTTGGATTTTTTCCGCGGAACGATTTCCAATCCGAGAGCTTGAGCTTCGGTTTCCTCCCGTTTATGAGTTTCCAAATACCCGATGACTACCTCACGACCTTCGGACTTCGCTTTTTGCGCGTCGCGAAGCATCTCGAAAGTTTTCCCCACGCCGGCAGCCATTCCGAAAAAAATCTTGAGTTTCCCTCTAGATGAGGCTTTATCCCCTATTCTAGAGAGAAGTTCGTCCGGATCCGGTCTTTTTTCCTCAGGGTATGCCATTCAGTAAGATCGATACGTCGAAGGTTCCGCCGTGGACAAGGCGGAGGTTTCGACATTATTCTCCAAGGATAGATTCAGTTTCAAAACGTTGATTCTTTCTTCGCCGAAAATTCCCCATTGCGGATATTCGGTTGAGTCTTTAACCAACAGCTTCAAGTGCTTGATTTGCTCGTCGCTGAACCCCCTCGCTTTTGCGACGAGAGGGAGTTGGTATTCGACCGCCGCAGGACTTAAATGCGGATCTAAACCGCTACCCGATGCAAAAACCAGCTCGGCCGGGACTTCGGCCTCGCCACCCCTCGATAGCCAATAATTTTTCCGCTCATCTACTTGTTTACGAAGCGTTTCGCTCGTAAAACCAAGGTTACTAGCCGATCCGGTTTCCGGGTTGTAACCGCCCGCCGAAGGCCTCGCCTGGAAAAATTTCGGTGATTCGAATTTTTGAGAAAGTAATTCGGAACCGACCACCTTTCCTTTTCTGAGGATCAGGGATCCTTGGCTTTCTTTCGCAAAGGAGAGCTTTCCGATTCCGTAAATTAAGAAAGGATAAACCAATCCGCAAAGGATCGTCCAAAATATGAATTGAGAAAAAACTCTTCTCATACAAACCAACCTTGAACGTAATTCAACACTACGTCGATGAGCTTAATTCCGAAGAAAGGAAGTATAATTCCCCCGAAACCGTATATGAAAACGTTTCGAGCAAGCACCGTATCCGCGCCTAACGGACGATATTCCACGCCCCGCAAAGCCAGCGGAACCAAAAACACGAGTATGAGCGCGTTAAAGATCACTGCGCTCAAGACTGCGGACATCGGGCTTCCCAAACCTAAGAAGTTCAAAACTCCGAGTCCCCCTTTTCCTGCGACCGGATACAGACTCGCAAAAATGGCGGGTAGGATTACGAAGTATTTGGAAACGTCGTTTGCCACGCTGAAAGTGGTAAGAGATCCCCGGGTCATCAATAGCTGCTTTCCGATTTCGACGATCTCGATCAGTTTTGTAGGATTACTATCCAGATCGATCATGTTTCCGGCTTCTCTCGCGGTCTGAGTTCCGGTATTCATCGCAACGCCCACATCGGCCTGAGCCAATGCCGGGGCGTCGTTCGTTCCATCTCCTATCATCGCGACCAATTTTCCGGAAGCCTGCTCCTCGCGAATTCGTTTCAGTTTACTCTCTGGAGTCGCTTCCGCAATAAAATCGTCCACCCCAGCTTCGGCTGCAATCGCGGCGGCAGTCAGAGGATTATCTCCGGTGATCATGACCGTTCTGATTCCCATAGTTCTCAGTCGGGCAAAGCGTTCTCGAATCCCGCCTTTAACAACGTCCTTTAAATGAACTACACCCAGAATTTCGCGCCCTTCCGATACGACAAGAGGAGTCGCTCCTTCTTTCGCGATATCTTCCACTATGCGAACTATCTCGTCAGGGAATTCTCCTCCGAGGCCGATTATATAATTTCGAATCGCGTCCGCGGATCCTTTACGAATATTGGGTCGACTCTTTCCGTCCATGCTATTCTTAAAGTCGACACCGCTCATCTTCGTTTTGGCGGTAAACGGAACGAAGTCCCCTCCCAACTCGGCGAGGTTTCTTCCTCGAATGCCGAACTTCTCTTTCGCCAAGACGACAATCGATCTGCCTTCCGGCGTTTCATCAGAAAGGGACGCGAGCTGCGCCGAATTAGCCAAACGTTGCTCGTCCACTCCGGGGGCCGGGAGAAAACGAGTCGCCATTCTATTACCGAACGTAATCGTTCCGGTTTTGTCCAAAAGTAGAACGTCTATATCGCCGGCGGCCTCGATGGCTCGACCCGATTTCGCAATAACGTTTCTTCGAATCAAGCGATCCATTCCACTGATTCCGATCGCGGATAAGAGACCGCCGATCGTAGTAGGAATCAAACAGACAAGAAAGCCGACTAACGCAGGTAAAGAGTTGGACAATCCCGCCTCTCCACCGCCTTCTCTCACACTGTATTGAACGATTGGAACTAAAGTTGCAACGGCGAGTAAGAATACCAGAGAAAGTGCGGAAAGCAAAATCGAAAGCGCGATTTCGTTAGGAGTCTTTTGTCGTGCAGCTCCTTCCACAAGAGCGATCATTTTATCGATGAACGTCTTTCCCGGATCAGTCGTAATTTCGATGATGATTCTATCGCTAAGTACCTTTGTTCCTGCTGTGACAGCGGATCGATCTCCTCCGGATTCCCGTATTACCGGCGCGGATTCTCCCGTGATCGCGGATTCGTCGACCGATGCGATTCCTTCCACAACTTCCCCATCCCCGGGGATGGTTTCGCCCGCTTCGCAAACGACCCGATCGCCCGTTCTAAGAGTAGAAGCGGGAACGAGAGATTCAACGTTTCCTACGAGTCGCCTAGCTTGAGTTTCCCGTCTAGTTTTGCGTAAAGATTCGGCTCTTGCTTTTCCTCTTCCTTCCGCCAGGGCTTCCGCAAAGTTAGCGAATAGAACGGTAGCCCAGAGCCAGATGGAAATTTGAATCGCAAAACCTCTTTCATTCGAAGAAATGAAAAGTTCGCTCGTGGTCAGGATCGCTCCCAGATAAACCATGAACATAACCGGGTTTTTCCACTGGGTTCTTGGATCCAATTTGATAAACGAATCACCGATAGCCCTCAAAAGCAACGCCGAGTCGCCGAAAAAAGAAGTATTCTTTTTAGTAGTCATAGATTAAAAAGTCCTCCCCGTTCCTTGCAGCAGAAATTCCACTCCAGGACCGAGAACTAACACAGGTAGGAACGTTAAGGCTCCCACTAAAGCGATCACCGATACCAACAAAAGCACGAATAACGCACCGTCGGTAGAGAAGGTACCTTCCCCTGCCGGCGCTTTTTTCTTGCTCATCAGCGCTCCCGCTAATCCTATCGCAGGCCAAATCACGGCGAACCTTCCGAGAAGCATGCAGAAGGATAGCGCGAAATTATAGAATTGAGTATTCGCATTCAATCCCGCAAATGCAGAACCGTTATTTCCCGCTGCGGATGCGAAAGCATATAATATTTCCGTTAAGCCGTGCGGACCCTGATTCGCTCGGGAAGAAAGCCCGAACTCGTAAGAGGAAGCAAGTGCCGTAAACAATAAGATGCTTACTCCCGGTGCCAAGGCTCCGAAAAGCGCGTATTTGACTTCCCGCGCTTCGATCTTCTTACCGAAATATTCGGGAGTTCTGCCGACCATCAAGCCCGCGAGGAAGACCGTAAGAATCACGTAGAAAAGCATTCCGGCTAATCCGACTCCGACCCCGCCGAAAATGATTTCTCCTAAAAGAATATTCCAGACAGCGGCCCCTCCGCTTAACGGGGAGAAACTATCGTGCATAGAGTTAACCGAACCGTTAGAAGCTGCCGTCGTTGCCATTTCCCATAGCACGCTTTGGGCGATCCCGAAACGGACTTCCTTTCCTTCCCAATTGGGCCAAAACCCCTGGGACGAATGAAAGATTTCCGACCAGAAAGCGATGACAGCACTCCCTGCGAACAACAGAAGCATCGCGATGAAAAGAGAGACACCTGCCTTCCAGGATTTGGCCCATTTACCGAATGCAAACGGAAGCGACGCCGGAATTAAAAGGATTAATAAAGATTCCAGCCAATTGGAAAATGGCGTGGGGTTCTCGAATGGATGGGCCGAATTCACTCCGAAAAAACCGCCTCCGTTGGTTCCCAATTGCTTGATCGCGATTTGAGAGGCTGCGGGACCGAGAGGAATTCGAGAGTCGACTCCTTCTAACGAAGTCGATCCCACATACGCCGAAAAATCCATCACGACACCTTGCGCGATGAATGCGATTGCGAATAGGATCGATAAAGGAAGAAGAATATAAAGAGTAGATCTTGTCAAATCTACGAAGAAATTCCCGATACCAACCGGAGAAGCTCCTAAAATACCTCGGGCCATCGCGGCAAGGACGGCAATTCCGACGCCTGCGCTCACGAAGTTTTGGACCCCTAATAAAAGCATTTGGCTTCCGTAAGAAAGGCTAGCTTCACCGGAATAAGCCTGCCAGTTCGTATTCGTAACGAAACTTACGCTCGTATTCCAAGCAAGATCCCAATTCAGGCCGGGCTTTCCCTCCGGATTCCAAGGAAGGAATTCCTGAAATCTTAACCCTAACGTCACCACCGAGAGAGCCAATACGCTAAAACCTAATATTTCAAAAGCGTAAACTTTGGGAGAAGTGGATTTACTCGGATCGACACCGGTCACTTTATAGATGAGATTCTCGAAAGCGACTACAGGTTTTAGGAATTTAGGAAATTCTCCGTCCAAGACTTTGGCGATGAATAAACCTAACCACGGAGAAACCAAAAAAAGGACAGCAAAGTAAAGAAAGTAAAAAACCGAATCGTTTCCATTCATAATATTTACCTAAAACCTTTCTGGCCTAACGATTGCGTATGTCAGATAGACGACTAAACCGAATACGACTGCAATTAAAAACGGATAGGACAAGGAAGCCTCCTAATCACGCTCCATCCGAATGTGTGAGGATGAATGCATGTGCCAAAAACGTAGCTTTTTTTTATCGTCTCGTCAATGAGGAGTAAAGTGTAAAAGATCGAAGAAAGCGTTAATTTCTCGTTAAGATTTTAGATTCTCGATTCTGAAACAAGAAATCGGCCCGATTAAAGCATCTAAAAAAATTGATAAAAAGCAAACTTCGATAAGCAGGAATAGAGAAAAGTATTCTTACGTTAACCAAGATCGAGAGGGAGCTCCCGCAGATGGAGCAGCAATAAAAAACTTGCAAAATGTAAAGAAATTTGCTAATGAGGCGGAAGCCACCGACCGGCCCCCGCCCAGGAAGGGCGGGGCTAACCGAATTCACGCAATGGAGCCGCCGCAAGAAGAACCGCTGCCGGCAGTACAACCGAAACAATGTTGATCGAGCCGAATATGACGATCGGTTAGAGTTGCTTGGTTGAAATCGGAAATCTTTTGAACTGGACCTTCCACTTTCAGGTCCAGCATTTGATTAAAATCGCAATCGTAGAGGGTTCCGTCCCAGCCTACGCTCAACGTATTTCTGCACATCACTCCGGAGGCGGCCGCCGGGTTATACGAAGTGATAAGTTTTTCCAAATAATCCTCGAGATTCCCGCTTTCCAATAAGTATTCCAGATATCGACTGATCGGCATGTTGGTGATCGTGAATAAAGAATTGAATTCGATTCCGAATTGGGTTCCCAATTCTTTCTTAAAGTCCCCCTCAAGAGTGGATTGACCTCCGGGTAAAAATGCGCCCGCCGGATTGTACACCAAATTCAAAACCAAACCGGAATCGAGCTTCCCGTACCCTACAGCGTTCAATCTCCGTAGCGCCTCTATAGATCTGTCAAAAACTCCTTCCCCTCGCTGCGCATCCGTCCTTCTTTTCTGAAAGTAAGGAAGGCTCGAAACGACTTCCACGGAATGCTTTGCATAAAATTCCGGAAGATCCTTATACTTCTCTCCGGCGAGTAGGATGGTAAGATTACAGCGAACCATCACTTTCTTTCCCAGCTTGCTTGCCTCCTCCACCAGCCACCGAAAATCCGGGTTCATCTCCGGAGCGCCTCCGGTGATATCCAAAATGGAAATATCCGAGGACGCGAGTACATCCAAACATTCCTGCATAGTCTCTCTGGACATGATTTCTTTTCGATCCGGTCCCGCATCGACATGGCAATGTTTGCAAGTTTGATTGCAAAGCTTTCCGACGTTAATTTGCAAGATATCGGTTCGAATCGGCTTTAAAGGAAATAAACCGCTTTCGGAAAGTTTCCGATTGAAAAATGGGAACGAGCGTCGTTCCGATATTTCCGAAAGAATCCTGAGTTGTTCCTCCGAGGAAGCGAGATCGCTTCCTCTAGCTAGTAATGATTTCATAATAAATAAAAATTAAATACTGAGTTCTTTAACTTTATTTAATGCTTGGACGCTGTGTACCAAAGTCGCTCCGCCACGAATCGCCGCGCCGACATGAATCGCCTCCCAAATTTGCTCTTCGGTAACTCCTTTTTCCAGCGTATCGGTGGTGTATGCGTCGATGCAATACGGACATTGAACGACATGGGCTACCGCAAGAGCGATCAGAGACTTCTCCCTAGCGCTTAAGGCTCCATCGGCAAAAACCGCTCCATAATAATCGAAGAATTTCTTAGCTAGATCGGGTTCAAATTCTCCTATATTTCCGAATTTCTTTAAATCTTCGGGTTTATAGTAGGTATTCTCGTGTGCCATAAGTCGGCTCCTTGTCTTTGTTTTTGAGAGAAAAGATAAAGTAATTAATAATAGAGTTTAACAGAAGAAACCGAAACGGATACGAAAAAGCCGATGCCGCCGGAAGTTGGACTATTTTTATCGAAAAACAATCAGTTTCGAAAAGAAAAATTTGCCTCTTCGCTAAAATCTTCCCGACCGCTTAATTCTTCGAAACAAACGTAAGATTGTTACATTTTTCGCAAACTTCTTGTGGAATCACTCCCCACTTCATCAAATAGCCGAAAACAAAACAACCCGCGCAAAATCCGACGAAGCTCTCCAAACTTGCAAAAAGGACGAGGATTCCTAGTACAATCCGGAAGGCTTGGATTTGGCCGAGAAGAAGAAGAGTCAAGGCAGTACCGCTAAAAAGTAAGCCTACAAATTGAGCAAAGCGTTTCGGAGGTCCCGGAACGTTCGTGGCCGCAAAACCCATAAGAGGTACTAAAACGTGAATCGCCAATCGAGCAAAGAATGAAAATCTCGGTCCATACAGAACGCGAGCCAGAAATCCGTAGGTTAAGGCGATTGCCAACCAAATGGATAGAGTCCAAATCGTTGCAGCGGCAAGCAATACGACTAGACCGGCTACCGTTCTTGCAGCCACCTCATTGACTGAATCAGGAAAATTTCCGATTTGAATCATGGTACGAATCCTCCCATAAAATGCCCTTTTTCAAGACTTTAATACCGGCTTTTCTTACTCAAGAAAAAATTCGCTATATTGAACAAAATGACCAATTTAACAACTATGTACTTTTTTAAGCTCGGAAAGCGGTATTTGCTCGTTTCTTTTCTCTTATTTGCCTGGGCTCTCCCCTTAGCCTACTTCCCACTCTATCACTCGCGAAGCGACTTTTGGCACTTGATTATCCTTTTCGCGTTTAGCCTTCTTTCATATTATATTTTTATTATATACTCAAAGATTACGGCGATCGGGGAATCCTTCGGACTTACCGCCGGAATTTTACTTAGACTATTTTTCGTATTTCTTCCACCCGTACTGTCCGAAGACGTATATCGTTTTTTATGGGATGGATTTTTAGACATTCATTTACTCTCTCCTTACGCAAACCTACCGCAAGAATTGAAAGTTTCATTTTTATCGTCCGAGGAATCGGCGCTCGGAACGGAATTATTAGAACGAATGAATTCCTCGCGATTTTATTCGGTATATCCTCCCGTCCTTCAGGTATTCTTTTCGGCTTCCGCATGGAGTATGAAAGAGTTTCAATCGATATGGGTGGGAATCATTTTCTGGAAAGGGATCTTGTTTTGTTTCGAGTTGGCAGTGCTTCGACTCCTTCTTACTTTTCGAAAGGAAGGAGAGAATCCGAATTTTCTAAAATATTGGCTGCATCCTTTGGTCGTATTGGAAGGGGCAGGCAGCGGTCATCCCGAACCCATACTGATATTCTTCCTGCTTTTTGCGATGTTAGCTTGGAAAAGAAATAAGAGATTGGAAACCGGCTTAGCGTACACGGCCGCGGTCTTTACCAAAGTGATTCCCTTACTTATGTTGCCGTTGATTCTCTTCCGAATCGGAAAAGATAGGAGATATTCCAAAAAATCGCTTTCTTTCCTAATCTTACTGATTCCCGTCTTGCTTCTATCCGCGTGGGCAATAGATTCGATAAACCTTCTTGAAACGATCGAGAAACAATGGAAGAACGGAATCGGAGTTTATTTTAAGCTCTTCGAATATCACGGAGGTTTATATTATCTTTGGAAGTACGCGTTAAGTTTTTCCTGGTATCCGTATTCTGCCGGTCGTCATCTCGCAGTCCTCGGTTCGGCCGCAATCATCGTATATTCCTTTCGCCAATCGAGACGGATAGCTGACGTAAAATTCATTGCAAGTACATGGGTTTCTCTACTCGGAATTTACTATCTGTTCTCTACTACCATTCACCCTTGGTACATTCTTCCGCTACTAGCCGGCTCGGTCTTTACGGAGGAAATTTGGCCTCAGGTCGTCGCCGGGGTTTGGATACTATCGTATTCAACCTATAGACAAATTCCGTATGTCGACGACCCTATTTTTATGATTTTAGAATATGGTCCAGTCCTGATCGCATTATTCTGGGAAAAAAGGAAACTCATTGACCTTAAAAAGGTCAGGTAGTAAATACAAATTCGCTCCGCCGCTAAAAGGAAACATGATCGATGGCACCTAAAATTTTCGATACCTTCTCGGACACTCTAGAATCGGAAATCCTACAGAGCGAAAGAATAAGAAGTAAAATCTTACTGCTTATCTTTCTGACGACGATGACAATTTGGACGTCCCTTGCGATTTTCGTTCGGGAAAAATTTAACGAAAGCATCGGCCTATCCTTCCCGTTCGAGATCGTCATCGGAATTCTTTTATTCGGAAATATTTATGAATTCGGCGTGTTAAAGCTGTTAAATTATTGGGCAACGCTCGGAAAACCTCTCCCGCTTTTCCCTCGTTTCGGAAACGCTTTTGTTGAAACATCCATTCCGGCGGCAACCCTATTTATATTGGTGAACGGTTACGGATCTCCGGTCGTAGTTTTGAATTCACCGCTGCCCAACCTGTTTTTCATGTTTATTCTATTGTCCGTGCTCCGGATGGAATTCGGATTATCTTTGTTCACCGGACTCGTCGCGGGCATAGAATTTCTTATTATAGGATGGATTTACAATCCGAATACGGCTTTCCAAAACGATTTCGATTACGCTTTCTTCTATTCAAAAATTCCGATCGTAATGCGCTCGTTAATGTTCATCGCATCCGGTATCATAGCCGGCCTCGTAGGAATTCGGCTACGAAACACATTACGAAATTCTTATAAAATTCTAGAGGAAAGAAATCAGATAGTGGGAATGTTCGGACAGTATGTTTCTCCTTCCGTCGTGGATCGACTGATGAGCCAAAAAACGGAGGGAATCTCGGAAAGCCGGGAAGTCTGCGTCATGTTTCTTGATATTCGAAACTTTACGAAATTTTCCGAGAAAAAAAGTCCTACGGAAGTGATCACGTATTTAAACACACTTTTTGAGGATATGATCGATATCGTGAACAAGAATAATGGAATCATAAATAAGTTTTTGGGAGACGGCTTCATGGCTGTTTTCGGAGCCCCCTTATCCGACCCGGGCAAAGACGTTCAAAATGCAGTAAAAGCTTCGTTGGAAATTATAGAAAAGGTGGCCGAACTGAATCTCGCTCAAAGAATTCCGGAAACAAAAATCGGAATCGGTCTGCATTCCGGAGAAGCAATGACCGGCAATGTCGGCTCGTCCCAACGCAAAGAATACACGATCATCGGAGATACCGTAAATCTCGCCTCCCGGGTCGAACAGCTAAACAAAGATTACGGAACGGAACTCCTCGTAACCGATTCCGTTTACGAGCAAATAAAACACTATATGCAGGCGGAGAGCTTGCCGCCCGTAAAAGTAAAAGGAAGGGAAGAAGAAGTGCTGATCTACCGGCTAACGTAATTCGTTTTCGGAAAATCCGCATTTTACTTTTTGCGAATGTCCATCGACCGGTTAACAAACATAGAAACTCTAATGCAAACCCCTAAAATTCATTACGATAGCTTCTTGTCGGAAAAATACGCCTGGATGTTGGGAAATCTCGAAGAAAGAGAAAAGGAAGAAGAGGATCTCTTCCGCAGTTGGAGAATCTTGCCTAAAAGCAACGGATTGGCTTGGGATTTAGGCGCCGGAAATGGAATTCAATCCTTCCCTCTTGCCAGACTTGGATTCAACGTAGTTGCGATTGATTTTAGCCATGATTTACTCACTCAACTCCGACAAAGAAATCGGGGATTATCCGTGGAAACGAAGTCTGCCGACTTTACAAATCCTAGCTTGTACGCGGGGGAAAGTCCCGAACTACTGCTATGCATGGGAGATACTCTGGCTCATCTCGAATCCTTGGAACAAGTACAAATGGTTATTTCTCTCTGGTCTTATTTCTTAAAATCAGGTGCATATATTATCTTAGGTTATAGAGACCTAAGCTACGGAAAACCGGGAGAAAAGACCGGTTTCCCCGTTCGTACCGAAAAAGATAGAATCTTCTCCTGTTTACTTTCGTTCGAGGAGAAGAAGGTTCTTGTAACCGATCTCTTTCATCAATGGGACGGTCATCAATGGAATTTCAGCAACAGCTCTTACTATAAATTGATCCTGCCTATCGATCATTTATCACGTATGCTGACTCGATCGGGCTTTTCTCTCCGAAAGCAGACGGAGCGGGAAGGAATGAAGATTCTCCTATTACTCAAAAACTAACTGAACCATTCGCTCTCGAGTTCTTTTTACGAAAAACCTATCGACAGTGATTCTCGAAATTTGAAGCTGTTCGTATTCTGTCCCGGAACCGACTATGATCGAAAAATTGATACGATTTTCCATCAAGAACCGAATTCTAATTCTAGTTTTAACCGGGATTGTTACCGCGATCGGCGTATTTAATGCGTATCACCTCTCGATAGATGCAATTCCGGATATCACCAACGTGCAAGTTTCGGTGGTAACTCAATCTCCGGGATTATCCCCTATAGAAGTGGAGCAGTTTATCACGTATCCTATAGAAATGGAACTGACAGGCGTCCCGAACGTAACGGAAATTCGTTCCATTTCTCGAACCGGAGTAAGCAGCGTTACCGCAATCTTTAAAGATGGAACGGATATTTATTTAGCTAGGCAGCTCATTAACGAACGACTTCGAGCCGTAGAAAACCTCATTCCGAAAGGATACGGATCTCCGGAACTCTCTCCGATCGCGACGGGACTAGGAGATATTTACGAGTTCGTCTTAACTAGCGATCGTCATAATCCGGAAGAACTCAGAACTTATATGGATTGGGAACTCGCACGGGAAATTAAGTCGGTCGAGGGAATTATCGACGTAAATATCATCGGAGGAAATGCAAAGCAGTACCAAATCAAAATCGATCCTCATAGACTTGCCGTTCATAATATCACACTCTCTCAGCTTTGCGAGAAATTGGAATCAGCCAATCAGAATACCGGAGGCGGATACATATCCAAAGGGTCTGAACAGATCGTTATCAGAGGGGAAAGCCAGTTTAAAACCGTAGAAGAAATCCGTAATGTGGCGGTAAAGACCGAGCGGGATGGAGTTCCGCTTTTACTAGGTCAAATCGCGGACGTGGAAACAGGGAGAGCTTTACGCTTCGGTTTGATCACCAAGGATGGCAAAGGAGAAGTCGTCGGAGCCACAGCAATGATGCTTATGGGGCAAAACTCACTGGAGGTCGTAAAGAGAGTTAAAGAACGAATCGAGCAATTAAAAACCAGGCTCCCCGCCGGAATGCAAATCATAACCTTCTATGATCGCTCCGAATTTATAGGACGAACTCTCGGGACGATCTTCACGAACTTGGCTGAGGCCGGAATTTTAGTGATTCTAGTCCTGATTCTAACGATGGGAACCGTCAAAGGAGCCTTACTAGTCGGCTTAGCCATTCCGATACCGATGTTAGCTGCGACAATTTTTATGAGAATGTTCGGAATCGTAGGAAACCTGATGTCATTAGGAGCCCTAGATTTCGGTCTTCTTGTGGATGGCGCCATCGTAATGCTTGAATCCATACTTCATGGATTCATTTTACGAAAAGCATTTTATGAATTACAAAATACTCAGGACGATCGGGATCTTGCCGCCGAAGAAATTATTACGGAAGCATGCGTAAGAGTCGCAAGAGCCGCTACATTTTCGGTGGCGATTATCCTCCTCGTATATCTTCCTCTCATGACTCTGGAAGGTGTGGAAGGAAGAATGTTTCAGCCGATGGCGATCACGGTAGCGATCTCTTTGGCGACCGCGCTCTTATTCAGTTTAACTACATTTCCCGCAGCGGCCAGCATCATCTTCCGCAAACCCGTGTTTTACCATAGTAAATATTGGGACAAAATCACGGATAAATATCTCGAACTTTTGGATTTCGGGATGAAGAACAAACAATTATTCCTTCGCGCAGGCGTGGGAGTATTTGCTATTTCTTTAATTTTAGGTTCGACTCTCGGTTCCGAATTCTTACCCAGGATCGACGAAGGCGAATTTGCAATCGATATTAAACGACTTCCATCCACTTCATTGAACTATTCCAGGGAAACGAATACGGAACTCGAGAAAGTAATCGGAAAGTTCCCGGAAGTGTTAGGCGCCGTATCCAGAATGGGAAGAGGAGAATCCGCAGCGGAACCGGTGGGAACGGAAGAAGGGGAAACGATGGTAAAGCTTCTACCCGCAAAAGAATGGACCAGCGCCTCCTCTCGAGAAGAGCTGATGGACAAAATGAAAGATGCGATTTTAAATTCGGTTCCCTCTAGCACGATCGCACTTTCTCAACCTATCGAAAATAGGGTTAATGCATTGCTATCCGGATCTAAGGCCGACGTCGTCGTCAAAATTTACGGTGACGATTTGCAGGTGCTAAAGGATACCGCGACCAAATTTGCCGAGAAAATCAAAAAAGTTCCCGGTGCGGCGGATCTCAGAGTTCAACGAGTCTTAGGACTTCCTCTAATCGAAATTAAAGCCGATCGACAAAAAATGGCGAGATATGGAGTCGAAGCGGAAGAAATTCTTACGACTGTGGAAGCATTGAGAATAGGCCGAACTGCAGGAAGAGTTTTCGAAGGCTTTAAACGTTTTGACCTAGTCGTTCGATTACAGCTTGACGTATCCGATTTAAGCGAAGTGGAAAATATCCCGGTCATGACATCCGGAGGAATCACGATCCCTCTCGGGCAAGTTGCTACGATACAATTCGAAGAAGGACCCGCCGCCATTTACCGAGAAGCTTTGAAACGGCGTATCATGGTGGAAGCGAACGTTCGCGGAAGAGATTTAGTGGGATTCGTAAACGAAGCTCAGAAGGCAACGGCGGAACTCGAACGAACTCTCCCGGAAGGATATAGAACCGATTGGGGTGGACAGTTTGAAAACTTTATTCGAGCCAAAAATCGCCTTCTATTCGTCGTTCCGATCGCGCTCGCGATCATTTTCTTTATGCTCATGGCGGCATTCGGAAACGTCTATTATGCGTTAGGCGTTTTTATCGTAGTCCCGCTCGCGATTTCCGGAGGAATCATCGGCTTGGTGGCCAGAGGACTTCCTTTTAGTATTCCCGCAGGTGTGGGCCTCATTGCCGTAAGCGGTATCGCCGTATTGAATGGTGTCGTATATGCTTCAACATTACGCGAAGAACTGGCAAAAGGATTAACCGTATCCGAAGCCGTCATCAGTGCGGGAGTCAATTCTCTGCGGCCCGTATTGACCACGGAAATAATCGCAGCCGTCGGTTTTCTTCCGATGGCAATTTCAACGATGGCCGGAGCCGAAGTCCAACGACCCTTAGCGATCGTAGTAATTTTCGGTGTCATCGTTGCTACCGTACTTTCCCGAGTATTACTTCCGATCGTTATGGAGTATTTGCTAATCGTTTATCAGCACCAAGAAGAACGGAAGGCACTGAATAAAAAAAGATTGGAAGCGGAGTTTCAAAAATCCCGCAATAAGAATCATGTTTCGCTTCCGGTTGAATTCGAATCTTGGACCGACTATCCGGCGATCGATGAGTCCGAGAACGAAGAAGAGAAACCTTCTAAAAAGACTAAGAAATCTTCAAAGAATAAAAATAAATAAAGAAGCAAATCTGCAAAATTGACAGCCGAATAGAAGAAACGGTTGAAAATCAATTGCCTTAGCTTCTACTTTTCGTATTTTAAAGCGACATAAGAAATAGAATTATGTCGGAAAATCCTTTCCCCAAACGAATGATTTTCCATCCTAGCGTTTCCGGGAATCCTTCCCCTTCTTACGCCATGCAAAGTCAGAAACCGATTATCCAACTTTTAGATTCCACTAAAGAACCGTTTAACCTCGCGATCGCTTCCGCAAGAACCTGCTATTCTTCAAAGGGGATTTTGCTTCCGGAAGATATGGTAAGCTCCGAAAAATCTTTGGAAATTCGGGATAAAGTGGCAAAATCCACGAAGAAAGCGGGACACCTTACGACTCGGCAGCATCCCCATTTTATTTTTACCCTGGATAAAGTCTCCCGCCAATTCGTGTGGTCTTTCTTACATTCCCATCCGTATTATAACTCCGAGCAAGTCAGCCAGAGATATGTCGAAGTAAAAAGAGAAAATTATTATATTCCTCCTAATCTGGACGGGAAGCAATTTGAGCTGTATACTGAAGCGATCGAATTTGCGTCCAATGCATATTTCGAATTTGTCGAACTTCTGCACCCGTTTATTCAGGACGAATATTTCCTAGTTTACAAAGCCAGAGCCAGCTACCCCGAAAAATGGCAGGCTGCCATCAAGAAAAAATGTTTAGAAGTCGCTAGATATTTATTACCTCTCGGGACATTTACCTATCTTTATCATTCGGTCAACGGACTGACTCTGCATCGCTATTATCGTTTAATGAATTCGTTTAACGTTCCTGAGGAACAAAAATTCGTCGTCGAAGCGATGATAGAAAAGGTACGAGAATCGGACCCTCTCTATGTGGAAGAAATGGATGATCCGATTCCATTGGAAGAAACTTCTGAGTATCGTTTCTTTACGGAATTCTACCAAGACAATGCACGGGAATACAGACCTGCGCACGCGCAAAATTTCGTAAGGGAATTCGATGTAGATTTGGATGCGCGTTATTCTCGTTTGGTATCACATGCGTCGAATGGCCCGGAAGTTCTGGCTTCATCCGTCCGATCGGCGCTCGGAATTTCAAAAACCTCCCTCAGCGATGAAGACGCGATTCGTTTGGTAATGGATCCGAGCAAAAATAGGCATCTAACTTCGACTCTGAACGAAACGACTATGAGTTCACTATCTAGAGCGATGTTTAACGTTCATTATACGTTCAAAAAAAGAATTTCTCATACTGCAGACAGTCAAGACCAAAGACACAGAATGGTTCCGGGATCCCGCCCTGTATTGATGTCACAGTATGCAGGAATGCCGGATTATATTCTTCCTAAAGTCGTCTTAAAGTATTCGCAATTGGAAGAAACTTACAGAACCAAGATGGACGGCATTTTCAAAAACCTGAACCGCTTTTTGGAGGCTGGAGGAAAACCGGAATATGCTACGTATCTACTTCCGAATGCATTCCCGATCCGTTTTTATGAGGGCGGAGACCTTTTGAATCTCCACCATAAATGGAGAGCCCGAACCTGTTATAACGCCCAAGAGGAAATTTTCCAAGCGTCCATCAATGAACTTTCCGACATCGGCCAAGTTCATCCTCAGATCGCAAAATGGATTAAAGCCCCTTGTTGGATCCGACTTCAAGGAGATGTAAAACCGTATTGCCCCGAGGGCGATCATTATTGCGGGACTCAGGTTTGGAAAAAGGAATTAAGCGAGTATGATCGGACCCTCTAATTCGACCTGCCAGATAGGCGTATAGGTCTCACTCTCCTGCCCTTTTTTACAAAGCTTCGATCGGATGCGGGAAGAAATCTGTTGGAACTCCCACACGAATTGCAAAATGAAAAAGAATTGCAGCCTCTCAATTTTTGTGAAATAAGGCAATTCCACCGCTTCGCTCCGGCCCCCGCCCAGGAAGGGTTGTACGTCCTGGAACATAGGTAACACTTTAGACCGGAGACATGGGTTACACTTTCAAAGTCCTAGATATTTTCTTTGTGCTCTCATTCAAATAACCTATTTTCACAAAGCTGAAATAAATGGCCCATATGCCGTCGTCGACAGGTTCAAGGCCGATATTCTCTCCACCTAAACTCTTCGTAATAAAGAATCTTTGATTTTTCCAATAAAAATTACCGTCATCGACTTTACGAATTTCAAAATGATCCGGATAAAATATCTCGGATAGACGATTCGGATAGGATCTTAGGGAAGGTTTATAGATCTTCGCAGGCGGCTTTTGACCTAACGCCTCATGGGGACGATCATGGTTATATTCCGCTCTAAAACGATCGAATGCCTTTTGCTGCTGTCTCATATTAGAACGAATCGGATAAACCGCTTCTGCCTTCAACGTCCTATGCATTCTTTTATGCCTTCCGTTCTCTTGTGGTTTCCCTGGATGAATCCTTTCCGGAAAAATACCTAATTTGATCCACCACATTGATAATAGGGAAATTCCCGACCCGGCAGCAAACGGAATTCCATTATCCGTTCTAATCGCATTCGGAAGGCCGTATTCTCGAAAACACTTCTCAAATTCCTTCTTTGTTTCGTAAGTCCTTGTGCCTGATAGCCCTTTGCAACTTAGAAGAAACCGACTGTAACCGTCGGATATTGTTAAGGGATAACAACGAATTCCGTCTCGCATTTTAAAATCACCTTTGAAATCAGCACACCAAACCGCATTCGGATGATCATAACCTCGGAAAGGTTCCGAAAAACGAACCATTCCTCCTCTCTTCTTACGGGGCTTTACTAAACCTCTTTTCTTAAGAATACTGCCGATCGTGCTCGCTGCAGGCCAAATAATTTCCGGATGACTTCCCTCAAGTACTACAAGCAATTTGCGAGGTCCCCAAGTAGGGTGCTGCTTACGAACTGCAAGAATCAACCGCTCTTCCGCAAAACCTACTCGGTTCGGGTTTGTGTGCGGAACCCTACTTCTCTCCAAAAGACCTTCAGGGCCTTCCTTCCGATACCGTTCAAGCCACTTGTATCCCGTCTTTCTACTTATTCCAAATGTTTCACAAAGAGAACTTATGGAAACCGTTCCGTCGCATACTGCGGCAATAAATTTTACTTTCTCGTCCATAGGGGACACCTCTTTCCACGGCAAAGGATTTTCCTCCATTTGCCTAAATTTCAGTGTTACCTATGTCACAGGTCTATTCTGTTACCGATGTCTCCGGTTTGTACCGGTGGGGTTTACCCAAGATACGCGGACAGAGAGTTGCCGTAGTATCGATTCAATAATTTAACTGGATAAATCTTATCTTAACCGAAGAACACGTCCGAAATAAAAAAAGGAAGACTTTCTCGCTGCATCTCCCGCTCCTTGAAAGATAGGTGCTGCTATGAAATCCGTATCCACTCTACGAACTGAAGAACTCGTAACCTATCGTCGTTTCCTCCATAAACATCCCGAACTAAAATATGACGAAAAGGGTACCTCCGCCTACGTAGCTAAGCATCTCACCTCTTTAGGATATTCCTTTCAAGATGGAATCGCAACGACCGGAATTGCCTGCTTGATCGATTCCGGTAAACCGGGCAAAACGCTTCTGGTCAGAGCGGACATGGATGCCCTGCCGATTTTCGAGGAAAATAAGGTCGATTATGCATCCATCCATAAAGGAGTAATGCATGCTTGCGGTCACGATGCTCATACTTCCGTGCTGATGGGACTCGCATCCGACCTGAAGGAAGATTTGGCCGCAATCGTTCCCAAAGGCAGAGTTTTACTCGTGTTTCAACCTGCAGAGGAAGGTGGACAGGGCGCCGATCGAATGATCGAAGAGGGAATCCTTGAAAAATACGATGTTTCCGCAGCCATAGCATTGCACGTTTGGAATCACATTCCTGTTGGCAAGATTGGAGTGGTCGACGGTCCGATGATGGCCGCCGTAGACGAATTCTCCGTGACTATCACCGGAATCAGCGGGCACGGGGCAATGCCTCAGCACACGGTCGATCCGATTTTAGTCGGATCGCATATCGTGACCGCTTTGCAGAGTATCGTATCTAGAAATACCGATCCTCTCGATTCATGTGTCGTGACGGTCGGCGCGTTCCATTCCGGCAATGCTTTCAACGTGATTCCTGAAACGGCGGAACTGAAGGGAACTATCCGTACATTTACGAAAGAAATGTTCGATAAAGCTCCGGATTTGTTCCGACGAATCGTGGAAAATATCGCAATCTCTTTCGGCGCGGCGGCCACAATACGATACGATCGAACGAATGCACCCACGATCAACGAGCCTTACGTTACTTCTATCGTGAGAAGGGCATCCGATGTCGTCTTGGGCAAGGGTAATATAACCGAAGAAGGAGCGAAAACCATGGGAGGAGAAGATTTCTCCGCATTTTTAATGCGAGTACCCGGTTGCTATTTCTTCGTAGGTTCCATGAACCCGAGCAAAGGATTCATTCATCCGCATCATAGTTCCAAATTCGATTTTGATGAATCCGCCCTGCCTATCGGACTCTCCGTATTAAAAGAAGCGGTCCGCATTTATCTAGAGGAAAACTAAGCTCCTCGCGCGATCGCCCCTCCCTTTCGTAACGGGAACGGCACAATTAAACCGGTTCTCGCTTGGAGTTCTAGGGAAGAACCGGAAATATGCGTCGATGATTCGGCAATCGTATCGGTATCCATTTCAAGCAAAGCGGAAATAAAGCTACTCAAAGATACTTTGTATTGAGCCGCAAAGCAGGCCGATTCCCAATAATCCTGAAACCGGACGTTCACCCGTTTTCTAGAATCAAAGGATCGAATTTTTCGAAACTTCCATCTAGGCAATGAGCCTTGAGTTCTCCTTAATTTATAAGAAGAGAGTAGATACGTTAGATATCCTGCGGGTCCGCCGTATTTTTTGACGCCCTCTTTCCAGATAGATTCCAAATCGATCGGGATGCGTAGATCCATTCGAGTAAATCCGCCCGAAGCGATTAAAAAATTCCTAAACCTTTCTTCCATATTCTATTTACGTCCTCGATAAATGAAGGCATATGTCGACGATTCGAAAAAAGTCTCAATGGAATTTTTAGAAAATGTAATAAATAATCGTTAAAACTATGTGTTAACGACGAAAAGGAGGATAATGCGTAAAACAAAATGACATAATATAATAATATTAATTTCTATTTTGACAATTTGGAATTTCAGGGTTAGGACTTTTCCCTTCAGTTCGAAATATTTTAAAAGGGGTTTAATTTCGTAATGATTCGATTTCGTCGATTTCTTTCGGAATCATTGCTGTCAGCACAACCGGACTCTTTCCGTTTACTAAAACATCGTCTTCGATCCTGACACCGATACCGCGAAATGCCTCGGGAATACTTTCATCGGCTGGATCGAAGTACAATCCCGGCTCTACTGTCACGACCAAACCTGTCTGCATAGGCTTACTCGTTCCATTTTCAAAATAACGACCCACGTCGTGCACATCCATACCGAGATAATGACCGGTTCTATGCATATAGAATTTTCTAAATTCTCCCTTCTCGATCAAATCGGAAACGTCCCCTTTTAGAAATCCCATATCCTTCAATCCGGAAGTAAGCGTTCGAATCGTCGATATATGGACCGCATTAAACTCGATTCCTTCCATCGTATTTGAAATCGCTTCCATCTGGGCATGCAGTACGAGCTCATAAACGGCCTTCTGTTCCGCCGTGAATTTCTTTCCCGAAGGAAAGACCCTAGTGACGTCGGCAGTGTAATAATCCTTCTCTGCACCGCTATCAACCAGAATCGCCTCGTTCTCTCCGATTTTTGCCCGATTCGTCGTATAATGTAAGATCGTTGCGTTTTTACCGGCGGCTACGATATGACCGTACCCACCACCCCATGCTCCGTGCTTCAGATATTCCGATTCCAAGATCGCTTCCAATTCGAATTCGTACATTCCGGGTCTAGTTTCCCGCATCAATCTCTCGTGGCCGAAGGCTGTTATCCGCGAAGATTCCTTTAACTTCTCGATTTCTTCCGTGGATTTGATCATTCTCATCTCATGCAGAAAGTTAGGAATCTCCCATCTTTGGGGACCGAATTTTCCTTCCCTTAATCTTTGGTTAAGAGAACTTATTAAATCGAGTAATTGCGAATCCCTTGTTTTCTCCTTTCCAAAAAAATGATATAGAGTGTATTGATTCGTCAAGATCTCTCCGATTTTAGAATCCCAATCCCCTAAATCATAACTTTCATCCAGCTCCAGTCTCAACCCGATCTCTTTCTTACCCAGCCGAATTCCCGTCCAGATTTCTCTCTCCTTGTCTTTCGGTAGAGCGAAGTGCGCCGAATAATCGCGGCGCAGAACGAGAACTCCGTCTTCTTCCTCTATTCCGGTAAGATAATAATAGTCCGAGTCTTGTCGAAATTTATATTCCACATCCCGATTTCGAATCCTAAGAGAAGCTGCAAATAAGAGGAGGACGTCCCCGTCCTTTAATATATTTTGAACGGTCCGAATTCTCTTTTTGAAAATGCTATGATCCATAATTTACCTTCCTATTAGACGAAGAGCTTCCTGAACGATGCGATTCGGGTCCTGTTCGAGCATGCAACGGAAATGACCAGCCGGACAAACTCTACCTCCATGAATTCCGCACGGTCGGCAAGGTAAGCCTTGAATTTCCGAAATGAACGTTTTCCTAGCCAAAGGAGTATATCCGAAATCCGGGACTGTCGCGCCGAATACGGCCAGCGTAGGTACGTCAAAAGCGGAAGCGAAATGAATCGGAGAAGAATCGTTCGTCACAAGTAAAGCCGCGCCGCTCATTAAATAAGACATTTCCTGAAGAGTAGTTTGTCCGGCTAAATTGATCGCAAATCCGCTTCCTACCTCCTCGCATAAAGGAATATCTCCTTTTCCTCCGGTAAGAACGATCGGCAATCCGATCTTTTCCTTCAGTAATTTCCCCACATCGCGAAATTTTTCCGCAGGCATGCGCTTCGTTTCCCAAACGGAAGAAGGCGCTATCAATACGTACTTACCCTTTTCCAAATTTTTGTTTTTTAGAATTTCTTGAATTCCTTTTATGGATTCTTCCTTCCAAAAAAGTTCCGGCCTACGAGAGACTGATTTAAGTTCTTCCTGCGAATAAAGTAAAGAAAGAAGCTTGTCCACCTCGTGCGGACCTTTAATCGGACGGGGTTTTCTTTCCGTTAATAAAAAAGAAAAGCCGGCAGTATTATAACCGATTCTGCGAGGAGCTCCCGATCTCCAGGCAATAAGAGAGGATCGAAACGAAAAATGAGGAGCGATACAGAGAGTAAATTTACGTTTTCTAATTTCCGACGTGAAATTCCAAAAGCCGAACACCGATGATTTGATGATTTTCTTGTCCAAAGGAACGATTTCGTCGATCCACGGATTTGCTTCCAAAACGGATTCCGTTCCTTTGCTCACGATCACCGTTAAATTCGAACCCGGATACTTTCTCTTCACTTCTCGAAATAACGGAGTGGTCAGAATTAGATCGCCTAAGAAAGCAGTTTGTATTAAAAGAATATTCTCCGCCATTTCTTACTTCTACCTTTAATCCTCTTCGGGAAAAAACGGGAAATCGGCGACTTTAGTCCGAGCTAGTCGCAAATTAATTCTCCAACTTCAGGATCGTGGCGAAATTATTGATGCCCAATCCGCCTATGGAAAGCGCCAAACCTATCGAATGGTTCCCTTCTTTCATAAAAGAGAAGAGTTCGGAGATCTGAGCTAAGCCGGAAACTCCTACCGGATGGCCTCTGGTTTTTAATCCGCCCGAAGGATTGATCGGAAGCTTTCCCCGTTTATCGCTAATTCCTTCCTCTACAAACTTTAACGCCTTCCCTTTCGGAAACAGACCTGCATCCTCCGCTCCGATCAATTCAAACGGTGTGAATGCATCATGAAGTTCCGCCACACGAACATCGGAAGGTTTTATATCGGCTTCGGTGTAAGCCTGTGCGAACGCCTCCACCGAAGCCGGAAAGCTTAAACCGCCCGGAGTACCGTTTACATGACCGAGACCATGCCCAGTTCCCGCGATCGAGATTTTGGACTTGTTCTTTCCGGTTCGATTCGGATCCGATTCCAATAATACCGCACATGATCCGTCCGACAATGGGGAAATATCGTATAAACAAAGAGGACTGGAAAAAACCGGAGACGTGAAATATTCCTCTTCGGTTAACTTTTTCTTAATATGCGCGATCGGATTTTCCAAACCGTTATCATGCAGTTTCTTCGAAAGCGAAAAGAGATCCTTCCTGGAATATCCGTATTCATGCAGGTAGCGAGTCGTAGTCATCGCGCCTCCTTGAGCCATGGACATTGCAAACTTTCTTTGGGTTTCCGACAAAACGGATCCAAGTAAAAGATTATTTTCTTCTCGAGGCAATCGACTCATTACCTCCGTGGCAATGATGATCCCGCTACGAAACCGGCCCGATAGAATCAGATATCGACCTAAATGAATGGCGGAAGCTCCGCTAGAGGAGGCCGTTTCCGTTCTGATCGCATAAAGGCTCGGAAGTCCGAGATCTTCTTTTATTTTTGCCGGTAGAAAAATTTCTCCTGTATACTTCTCCGGGGCCATTGCGGAAAAGATCAAAAATTCGGGTTGAAATTCCGGGTTCCGTTTAAGTAAGTGATTCGCAGTCTCATAGGAAAGCGATTGGTAATCGGAATCCGTCTTACCGAACTTGCTCAACTGAGCATCCAGAAGATAGGCCTGAGGCATATTCCTACACAGGATTCGAAGCCGAATCCCTCGCAAAGTCAAAAACAATCGAGTCTCTTCAAGTCTTGATTAGGAATAGGGCTTTCCAAAATAGCACCGGATCGTTTATAGTGATAAATTGGAGGAGAAACAACGTGAAAGGAAACCAAGAAGTCCTCGAAATCCTAGCGGAAGTACTCTCCGCCGAGCTGACCGCAATCAACCAGTATTTCATTCATGCAAAATTGAATAAGAATTGGGGCTATGACAAGTTAGCTGATTATATGAAAAAGGAATCCATCGAAGAAATGCACCATGCCGATCAGGTCATCGAGCGCATCCTCTTTTTGGACGGTGTCCCGGACCTACAAAGATATTTAAAAATCAACGTAGGTAAAGACATAGAAAGCATCCTTAAGAACGACCTAGACGTAGAATATTCAGCCGTAGAGCGTCTGAACCGGGGAATAGAAATTTCCACCCGTAATAAAGACAACGGCACTCGTGAATTGCTCGAGAAGATCCTCGTATCCGAGGAGGAGCATATCGACTGGCTCGAGGCCCAGCTCGAAATCATCAAAACCATCGGGGTTCAGAACTACTTAGCCCAACAACTCTCCTAAACATTGTTTCCAAAAAAATCCGCGAATAAAAAAGGCCCCTCCTCACGTCAGACAGGAAGGGGCGCAGGATCTTCAGATCCCTCCAAAGGTAAGCCGTTCCGCTCCGGCAGTAAACCCCGTTCAGATAAAGACGGTGAATCCAAACCCTTCCGTTCCAGGGAAAGCAAACCCGACATGGAAAGAAAACCCTATCGAGCCAAAGAAAGTGGAAGCTCAGAGGGAGAACGTAAACCCTATCGCTCTAGTGGCGGCGGGTCTCAAAACCGGGATAGAAAACCATTTCGTTCCTCGGACGGAAATTCCTCCTCTCCAAGAGGAGAAAGAAGGCCTCCGCGTTCCAGAGATGGAGAAGAACGCAAGCCATACCGTTCTTCAGAAGGTGGTGACCGTAAGCCGTATCGCTCCCGTGAAGGAAACGGAAACCGCGAAGATGGAAATCGTAAACCGTTCCGGTCTTCAGAAGGCGGGGATCGCAAGCCGTTCCGGTCTTCAGAAGGTGGTGATCGTAAGCCGTACCGCTCCCGTGAAGGAAGCGGAAACCGTGAAGATGGAAATCGCAAACCTTTTGGATCTCGGGAAGGTGGTGACCGCAAACCTTTCAGATCTCGTGAAGGCGGAGATCGTAAACCTTTCCGTTCTTCGGAAGGTAGTGATCGTAAACCATACCGTTCTTCAGAAGGTGGTGACCGCAAGCCATATCGCTCCCGTGAAGGAAGCGGAAACCGTGAAGATGGAAATCGCAAACCTTTTGGATCTCGGGAAGGCGGAGATCGTAAGCCGTTCCGTTCTTCGGAAGGTGGAGATCGCAAGCCGTTCCGTTCTTCAGAAGGCGGAGACCGCAAGCCATATCGCTCTCGTGAAGGAAGCGGAAACCGTGAAGATGGAAATCGCAAACCTTTTGGATCTCGGGAAGGCGGGGATCGCAAGCCGTTCCGCTCTCGTGAAGGTGGTGACCGCAGGCCGTTCCGTTCTTCGGAAGGTAGTGATCGTAAACCATACCGTTCTTCGGAAGGTGGTGATCGCAAGCCGTTCCGTTCTTCGGAAGGTGGTGATCGCAAGCCGTTCCGTTCTTCGGAAGGTGGAGATCGCAAGCCGTTCCGTTCTTCGGAAGGCGGAGACCGCAAGCCATACCGTTCTCGTGAAGGAAGCGGAAACCGTGAAGATGGAAATCGCAAACCTTTTGGATCTCGTGAAAGCGGAGATCGCAAGCCGTTCGGTTCTTCGGAAGGTAGTGATCGCAAACCATTCCAATCCAGAAATGCCGGCTATAATAGAGAAGGAAATTCCGAGCGGAAACCGTACCAATCTCGGGAAGGTGGGGACCGTAAACCTTTCGGATCTCGCGAAGGCGGGGACCGCCCTCCTCGGCAAGGCGGACGTAAACCGTTCGGATCTCGTCCTCGAACTGATTCGGATTCCTATGGAAACGAGCGAGCCTTTCCTTCCGAGGAAAGCGAGCGTTACGAAGATGTTCGCTCCGGTTGGAATTCCAGCAAATTATCGTTAAGCGAATTTGATAGACCTGAAAGCTTGACGTTTCACGCATCTTGCGGAGACGGACTTTCATTTCTCTTGAAAGAAGAGGTCGAGGAAGCCGGCTTGGAAGTCTTATCTGAAAATCGCGGCGGAGTTTTCTTTAAAGGACCTGCGAAGAAAGTTAGAGATTTTTGTTTAAGTTCCGGAATCGCATCCGGTATCAGCTTCGAACTTTCCTCATGGGGAGATATTCAGGAACCGGATGACCTCTATGAAGTCGCTGCGATGTATCCGTTCGAGAAATTACTTTCACCGGGAACCCGTTTCAGGATCGACGCCAGCACGAAGGATACGCTACCCGATTCGCGTTATGCCACCTACCGATTAAAGGACGCTATCTTTGATCGTTTTAGGGCAAAAGGTCTGGATTTACCGGAAGCGGATCGAGACGAGCCTGAGGTTCTATTTTATCTGCGATCCAGAATGGACCAGGCAAAATTGTTTCTAGCGCTTCATGCACAACCTCTTCAGCGAAGAGGTCACGAACGACAAGGAGGAGAAGCTCCGATCCGGGAAACCCTGGCTCAAGCTCTTCTCCGTTTTTCCGGCTGGAAAGTTAATGAACCGTTATACGATCCATTTTGCGGATCCGGAACATTATTAATCGAAGCTGCTCTTCGAGTTCGCAACGGAGGCTGGGTGAATTACCGAAGCCTCTCCCGATCCTCGATTTTTTCCCGGCTATTCGGCTCATTCAAACCGAGCGAGCAGCCTTCGAAAGAAGCCGGTCCGATTTTATTCGGTTCGGACGTCTCGGAAGATGCGATCGAACTCGCGAAAGAAAATGCTAAAGAAGCCGGAGTTTCGGATTTAATCCGTTGGGATGTATTCCCTGCCCAAACCCCGCCTGAAGATTTCCCTTTCAAAAATGGAAGAATCGTAACGAATCCGCCTTACGGCGTAAGGATCGGTGATAAAGAAACCGTCGCCGAGCTTTATGCGGAATGGGGAGCTACACTCAAGGAAAGATTTAAGGAAACCGACGTGGCCCTTGTGGCTGGGGATCCTTCCCTACTAGGTAATCTGAAGTTGAAAGCTTCGAAAGAACAATCCGTAACGATTGCCAAGTTAAAGGGAAAATTGGTTGCCTATCGCATCGATTAAGGAGAATCCGAGGAGAGATGAACCACCAGGAGATTCTCCTTAAACTTCTGGAAGTTACCGAGAACTCCAAGGATAGCTTCCAGTTCCTAAAACTTTTCCGATCCTTGGAACCGGAGAAGTTTGCCGTGATCCATGCCGATTCCGAAGCATTGACGGAATCGGCGGAAGCGCTTTTATACAATTTAAAACTCCTCCAAAAGTTAGAACTCTTTCCCGTCGTCGTTTTGGAAAAGGACGGAGTATCCTACGCAAATCTATTTTACAGATCGCCTACTTTTCCAAAAACCACGTTAGACGAATTTAAAGACGGAACTTTCGAAACGAGTTTGCCCGGCTCTCATAATCTTCCGGCTAAATGGTTTCGCAATCCAAGTAATGCTCTCGAATCAGTTCACTCTTCCTTGAACGAAAGAAAAATTCCGGTATTTGTTACGGATCTTAGCGGATCGGAAGTATTTCCATATTTAGCGAATCTCTGCAAAGAACTAAAAACGAAAAAACTGATTCTACTAAAAACCTACGGCGGGCTTTATTCACCTGACGGAAAAAAAATCTCTATCTTGGATTTCGAGTCTAGGGATGAGATCGCGGAAGAACATCGACATCTTTTGGCGGAAGCAAATCGGATTTTTTCAGCCGTAAGCGACACCAATTTTCATATTGCGGTTACCTCGGCGCCGAGTCTCCTAAAGGAACTTTTCACGATTAAAGGAAGTGGAACCTTAATCCGAAAGAAAAATCGGATCGAATTCCACGACACTCTCTCTACTCTCGATCCCCAAAGGCTGAACGCTCTGGTGGAAGAGGCTTTTGGGCGGAGTTTAAAGGAAGGCTTTTGGAATAAGAATTTTGCCGGAATTCTTTTGGAATCGGCATACAAAGGTTGTGCGATCCTCCAAAATACTCCCTGGGGAACATTCTTATCCAAATTCGCAGTAAACGAAATCGCAAGAGGTGAAGGAGTCGGTAGAGATATCTGGGACGCAATGCTTTCCAAATACCCAAAAATTTTTTGGAGAGCAAGATCGGAAAATACGATCGCAAAGTGGTATACGAAGGAGTGCAGCGGGATGCAAAAAGAAGGGGTTTGGATTTATTTTTGGATCGGCCTGGAAGATAAAGCCATTCCGGAAGTCTGCTCCTTCTTACGCGACCTGCCGGTAGATCTGGAACCTAAAGAAAAAACGGAATCCTTTTCCTAATCCGAATCGTATGAACGAAAAAATCTTCCTTTACGACGGCGAATGCGAATTTTGCGCCAATTTAGCCGAAATTCTGAAAGACAAATGCCTGGACAAAAGCGTCCAATTTCAATCGTTTCGAACATTAGAAAAATATGAATTACAAAAAATTCATCCCGCGTTGACGCCGGAGGTGACGGCCGGAAATGTGCAATTCATAGACAGCGGCGTCCGGTACCCCGGATTTTTTGCAGTTCGAAAACTTTCCCATTCTCTATCTGGATGGCGTTGGGCTGCCCCGCTCCTATATTTTCCCTTTGTGCCGATCATAGGAATTCTGGCCATGAATCTACTAAAGGCATTTAGAAAAAAAGGGACTGCTACATAACATAAATATCCGGTCAGCCTATAAAGTCGGATCGGAAATATTACTTTTTCGAGATGGGCTCGGCGACTCGTTGTAGGCCGTCGTAAAAGACGAGGCGTGCATTCAAGGCAAGAACTGCACCTTCTCGGACTCGCTGACGCTTTTGCTCGTCGTTAGCGACGTCCTCGATTAAACGAAATAATTTTTCGGAATGTGATTCGTCTGCATCCAAATTCACTTGAAAGAATTTTCCTTCGGGAAGAGAAATACGGGATTTTAATTCCTTGTAAGAAAGAAACATCCTTCCATATTCCAATTTAAGCAAATATTCGTTTGCAGGTCCTAACGCACCCAAAGCGGCAAAAAAATCCGTTGTAGTGATTCTTTGCATCAAATTCAGATACTGCGCGGTTTCCGGTAGGATATCCTCGGCTGTGACGGATTCTTGCATTTCTGCAAGAAATCTTTTAAGAAGGGAAACATGCGCCTCGTCTTCCTCGCCTTCCCCCAATTCTTCCCAAATATTTTCCACTAAAACGATTTTCGAAGACACGAAATCGGATATTGCGGCCGTATTCAAAAACCAATTAACGAATGCGACCGAAACGAAGTATTCCTGCTTTAGCCAGAGGAGCAAATCGTATCTTTCCATCCGTTTTTCCCGTTGTTCCAACCAGGGATTGGAAGTTAAAACCTTATGATCCGCAACAAGGGCGATTAATTCATCTCGAAACGTTCCCATCATCGACGATCAAACACTCCCTTAGAGGACTTCATTTTTGCATAACCGAATCTTTCCTCTTGAAATTCGCTCCTTGCCATTCTCAAAAGATCGCTTAATAGAGAAGAATAATTTCCAAATTCACGCGTATAGCAGATCGGAAAGCTGCTATAAAACGGCGATAATCCGGGAGTCGTATTCCATTCCAAAAATTGAGGATGCCCGCTTAAGGTCGATTTCCAATCTAATCGTACGGCGCCGGTCGTTCTAACTTTTCTACAAAGCGACAGGGAAAAGGATCGAATCAACTCCGACCGTTCGGGATCGAGATCAAAGATCAGTCGTTCAGGCATCGAAGATTTAGTTTTAGTAAGCTGACCATAGACAGTCTCATCCGAATTCTCCAAACAGATACGAGCGACCTGACTAACTCGATATCCTTCTTTCGGAGATCCGATCACTGCGACAGTCCATTCTTCTCCCGGCAGATAGGATTCCCAGATCCAGGAAGAATGCGAATTTCCTTTTTCCTGAAGAAACTGATTTAAGGAAGCCCGACTCGAAACGATATTCGATTGGCCGATTCCTAAACTCGACCCTTCATATCTAGGTTTCAGGAAAATCGGAAATTCCGAATCGTCCGGAAAGCCTTGGACAGAATTCATTTCTTCGTAGAAATCAATTCCTTCTATGCATCCCCAATTCGCGGTAGGAATTCCTAAAGACCGAGAAAATAATTTGGAAGCGTGTTTATCTAAACTTAACGTATGAGCATAAGCATCGGAACCAGTATGTGGAAAACCGAAATATTCCGCCAGCGCAGGAAGCCAGGCCTCTCGGTTCCGTGATAAAAACCCTTCCAATAAATGAAAAAGTACCGGCCTTTCCGAAAAAGGGAGAGTCGTAAAAAAGGACAAACGGTTTAATAAATCCGGCGGCGATCCAACTAACTCTACGAGTTCACCCGATTCTTCTAAACAGGATTTTATGTATTCGATCGATTCAAGATTCTCCCACTCTTGGGTTAAATTTTGAGCAAGATCCGAATCATAAACGTCCGCGACAAGCAAAACGGAGGAATTTTCATTTTTCATATTAGGATCTCCTCCAATCGCCGACGGAAACTCCTTTATTAACCGAATATGTAGAATTTCGAATAGACTCCCAAACTTTCGGATCCAATTCAGGATAGTACGATTCGTAATCGCTATCGACAGGTTCAGGACTCAGGTGATAAGTTCCACGAACTGCCGAACGAAATACGTGGGTTTTCGACTCCTTATGGAAACCCAAATACCAATTCGGACCGAGAGTGATTTTTCCACCGCCTCCGGGTAAATCGTTCACGAACTGAGGAATTCCCATACCTCCGATTTTACCCCTCATATATTCCAATATCTGAATTCCTTTATAGAGGGGAGTTCGAAAGCCTCTGGATCCGGGAATCAATTCCGGATCGTACATATAATAAGCTCTAATTCTCAATTCTAAGAGTTTTTGGTGCAATCTCAACATGGACTCGCCGTCGTCGTTAATTCCCTTTAAAATCACGCACTGGTTTCCTATATTTACACCCGCTTTTAATAGTCGCAGCACCGCTTCTTTCGCTTCGGATGTGCATTCCTTTTCGTGATTGAACTGAGTATTACAAAAAATAGATAGATTGTCCGTATTATGAGATTCGATCATTTTACAAAGTTCTGAAGTGATTCGCATCGGTAATGTGACAGGATTCCTAGTGCCGATGCGACAGATCTTGACGTGGGAGATTTTTTCCAAATTCTCGAGAATCATATCGATCTTCGAATCGGAAAGGTTCAACGGGTCGCCGCCGGAAATAACGACGTCCGAGATTTCAGGGTGTCCTTTTATATAATCGAAACACGCTTCGAGATCGATAATTTCCATCCTTTCGAAGCTATCGGAGACTTTACGTCCGCGCATACAATGCCTGCAATAAACGGAACATTCATGGTTGGAAAATAATAAAACCCGATCCGGATACATATGCGTAAGACCTTTTACCGGCGAAAGATCCTCCTCATGAAGAGGGTCCATAGATTCTTCGGGCGCAAAAAAAGCCTCCTCTCTCTGTGGGACGATCATTTTACGTATCGGACATTGAGGGTCGAAAGGATCGGATAAGGAGAGATAATAAGGACTCGCGCCTACATTCAAACGAACGGTTTCTTGAATACCTTGCCGTTCGGATTCGGTTAATTCAAAATACAGATTCAAATCTTGCGCTTGAATTCTGTTGCGCAACTGAGCTTTATAATCGGACCACTCGAAAGATGAAAACAATCTTTGGCGTGCTTTCGACAGTGAAGCCGCGTCTTCTTCTACAGGATTTTGAACGAATTTTCTCATAGCGGCTTTCTCCATTTCCTCCTCGAAGGACGGAAAATCAAGCGAAGGAAAAAAAGGATGTCGCCAAATTTAGACACAAAACTATGGCCTTGTCCATGAATTGGAATCCTAAATCGGTTCGAGCCCTCGCCTTCGACGTTGACGGAACTTTGTTTTCCTCCGAAGGAATTATTTTAGAAACCTATGCCGAAGCGATTCGCCGGTTTTCACTCGCCTCCGGAATTCCTCTTGAGATCCCGGATCGTGAGAAAATCATGCTCGAAATCGGAAAACCGGTCAAAACCATTTTCTTAAATCTTGTCCCTCAACTAAAGGAATCCGAAAGAGACCAAATCTCCGATTCGGTATTGCATTTATTGGTGGATAAGATTCGTGCCGGGGAGGGAGAATTTTATCCCAAAGTTTTGGAAACCGTTTCTTCGCTAAAACAAAAAGGTTACCGAATCCTTGCGGCTTCTAACGGACGCAGGCCATATGTCGAAACCATCCTGGAAGTCTCGGGAGTTCTTCCCCTTTTCGATCCGATCCTGATTCTAGATAATAGTTCTTTAAAAAGCAAAGCCGACCTTGTGGCAAAATACTTGGTCGATTACGCTCTTTCTCCGGAGGCCCTTTTGATGATCGGGGATCGTAGCTCCGACTATGAAGCGGCTCGAAAAAATCAGTGCCCCTTTGCATTCTGTGCGTACGGACACGCGCCGGTTGGAGAAATACCGGATTGGGAAGTTTCCCTTGCTCAATTGCAAGACTTGGACAAGATATTCTGATGAGCCAATCGAGGAAGATAACACTCGTTTTCCTGGCAATCGCCTCCTCCCGATTTCTCTACTAATTGAATCTAAAATTTCCCGCACACCCCCTGTAAGAGCTCCCACACCGAGTGGGGGATAAAAAATCTTGAAATAATACGGATTTTGTGAAATGAGGGCTTTTCCACCGCTTCGCTCCGGCCCCCGCCCGTGGAAGGGTGGGGATTTTTTCCCCTCCGCCCGACTCGCCGAGAGATCCGCTTACCGATAAACCGCAAATTGCCGAGCCGATTTCCTTGGTCGGGGCAGCAAATGCTCGGAACACGTTTTCGAGGAATTTCGGCCAACTGCCCTCCTTTCTGTAAAAAAGAGGATTCTAAAAAGCCCGAAGATTTACGGTTCCTACAAGAATCCTTCTAAAAAGTGAGAAGAGCATTCCAAGAACTTCCGAAAATCTAATTGTGCCGGAATCGGAAAAATTGAAATCCCTCTTATACGTTCTGACCGGTATTTTATTTGTCTTGGTTCTATTGGATAAATCGACCGGAGCAGGATTCAAATCTACCGCAAACGGCGGTGAGCCCGGCTTCTTTTCGACATTCAATACGATCGGGAAAACGACACCTCAGCCTCCTCAAGCCACATCCGGAAAACAAACTCACGAAGAAGTGATGGATAAGGCAGAGGATGAAATTCTTTCCGAATTAATGCAAAACGGAGGACAAACGGTCGGCCAAAACTGGACGGAAAGCGAGACCACCGACTCGGACGATATCTTTATACCGGTTGTCGATAATCCAAAAGCTACAATTTCAGAATCTGCTGGCAATCAAGAGGTCCAACACGAACCGGGAGAAATTGAACTGTATTTTCTCAAATTCTATGGAAAGGGAAACAAAAGTCATTCAAGGCTCGTTCGAGTCAAACGCAGGCATACTTCCGGCGACAAAGTAAATTTCATTCTAAAGGAGTTATCAAAAGGACCCGATCAGGATGAAAAAAGAAGCGGCGTATTGAATGCCCTTCCTGCAAAATTCTCCTACTCCAACGAATATTCCGTAGAAAACGGTATTCTGAAACTTTCCTTAGGCAGCGAATTCGAAACGGGCGCGGGTCCGGAATTGTTAAAAGATCGTGTGGATCAACTCTGCTATAGTTTAATGGAAAACCTAAACGTAAAAGGAATCCGGCTCTATATCAATGGTAAAAAAGTCCGTTCCTTAGGTGGTGTTGGGCTTCCTATCCCCGAGGTTCTTACCAAGAATCCTAGGAAAATTGCCGTACTATAATTCAAAAAAATCACTTTTTTGACACAAGCTTACGTTATCCGCGCTTCCTCATTCTTTTTCCGAGGCAAATCGACGTTTTTTTGCTCCGTACAAAATTCTTTCTTGCTATAACGAATATTAAAATCGAACCGTGGATCTTGGGGACGGAAATTTTTCGGAATCCATCCGGACCCAAGCGGAAAGAAAACAATGGTTCAATGGTTTCCCGGTAGCGACCTTCGGGCCCGCCATCTATTTAAGAGAATTCTATTTAACAACTATCCTAGTGAATTCATCGAAAGAAACTTAGCCGACATTCGGCAGTCTCTCGCGATCCACTATTCCTTTTGTATCCTAATCACATTCTTCACATTTTTAATCCCGGATTCCAGGACCCTTAGCGGTGAACCGCTATTTTTACTTTACTCTAGCAGAATCACTCTTGTGATACTCTCCCTCGTATTTCTCTGGAGAAATTCGCTCAAGACCGATTGGAATCCGAAGAATATGGAATCCTATAAAGTGTGGTCCTCTTCCGTTCTGCTCGTTTCGTTTTTACCGTTCTTATATCTGGACGAAGTTCATTACGATATTTATCTTCATCAGGCTACTGCCATTCTTTTGAGTATGAATATCCTACTATGGTTGACCACGACAACCGTAGTGTTGGTCAATCTCACATTCGGAATCGCTTTTTTCGGAATTTGCTATCTCTCCGATTCCATATCCAACGCATTCCAGGAGTTTCCGATCCTATTAACCTATATTTTCGTCGGAACTTTCGGAAACGTCATCATGAATTATTGGAGAATGATGGACTATCGCGATAAGAATAAACTTTCTCGCGCGGTAATTCGCCTCCGAAAGAAAAATGACCAGATCAGAAAAATTTCCAGCGTCGACGATCTTACGGGCTTATACAACCGTAGGTATCTGATCGAACAGTTCGATATCTTCAAAAAACGCGCCCGCAGATATAAATTCAATATGGCCCTTATCATCTTGGATATGGACCATTTAAAGGAAACAAACGATAAATTCGGACATATGGCTGGCGACGAAGCATTGCAAACTCTCTCGGCCGTCATGAAATCCAGAGTCAGAGCGACAGACGTGTGCGCGCGGATTGGCGGCGATGAATTTTGTATTCTTCTAGATTCGGTCGATCCGGAAGGGCTCGATATGCTCTGCGAATCTTTAAGAAAAGGCGTGGAAGTACAGTCCTTGTCGATAGAGGACGAGCACGGAACCCCTGTATTTATAACGATTTCGATCGGAGCATCAATCCTTCCGTTTGATGAAGACTTAACCTTCGACGACCTATATCAATCGATCGACTCGGCTCTTTACAAATCGAAATCGGCCGGAAGAAATAAGGTTACCATCGTCGCCGCAAGTAAGCAGGACAAACAAAGAGATGCGTTCACTTCTTGGCCGGCGGAAGTTCGTATATATAAGTAAGTTCGCAGTATTCGCCGTCGCCGAAATACGTCTGCGCCTTCTGTTCCAGAAAAAAAAGCCGATGTTTTTGATTCGGTTCCAGCTCGTCCAACCTTTGAGTTACTTGCAATTTCGCCGCTTCGCAAGAGGATTTTTTCATTTTAAAAACATCCTGTTCATCCACTGAGACGACGGAAGCTTTACCCATCGCAATGAACTCGTATTTATGAGGCCCGAGTATCTTCACGCTTACCCCGGTTTCTAAATGGACTCTCTCTTTATGAGAAGGTCCACACGCGCAGACCGATAGTATCGCTGCGAGCGCTATACACTCTAATAAAATTCGACTTCTTATATCGGAGAAACGTAACATTGGACCCCCTCGGTCTTCTCGTCTTGTTTACGAAATGAAATTATTATGAAAACTATCTTCCGGTACGGAAACTCATGAAAGCGATTGCGAATGCTCTCTCCCTTCGTATTTTTCATAGTTATACAGGAGGTCCCTTCTCTTAGGCGAAAATCCCGCTTCCTGTAGGAATTTCACCGCTTCCCTTTCCGTCTTTAAACCGAAAGAACGAAGCACATTCTCCTCGATGACGACTGAGGAAATATCGTCCGCCCCGCTAAACAAGGCAAGTTGTCCTACCCCTTTTCCCAAAACCATAACGGATGTTTCAATATGCCGAATATTATCTAAGAAGATTCTGCTGATCCCTAAAACTTTCAGATACTCGGTGGTCGGGACCGAACGTACCTTAAATCTTTTGGTCTGAGGTTGAAACGTCCAAGGAATAAAAGAAAGAAACCCACCTGTCCGATCCTGTAAATTTCTCACGACCGTAAGATGTTCGATCACTTCCGCCTTCGTTTCTTCGGACCCGAATACGATATTCGCGCTGCCTGGAAGACCTGCCTCATGACAAGTCTCCATCGCAAGCACCCATTCCTCGGTCGTTGCCTTCTTCGGGGAAATAATATTGCGCATTCTATCCGTAAGTATCTCGGCCCCCGCTCCGGGAACAGAATCCAATCCCGCATCCTTTAAAAGATAGAGAACATCCAGCAAGGATTTGCCGGTAATCTTTTCAAGATTGATGATCTCAACGGGAGAAAATGCCCGAATGTGCATCTCCGGATATTTTTGTTTTACCGAGGAAATTACATCCAAGTAATAATCGAACGGGAGATCCGGATACACTCCGCCTTGCAGGAACATTTGGTCGGCGCCTTCTGAAACCGCGTAATCCATTTTTTCCAGAATCTCTTCTTTAGAAAGAACGTATCCTTTCCCGTTCCCGATCTCATCCATAAAGGAACAAAAGCTACATTCGACATTGCAATAATTCGTGTAATTAACTACTCGAAACATCGTATAGCTGGCGCTGGAATGCGGAAGAATCTTTTCACGCAACGTCCGAGCGGTAGCCATAATCTTTAAATGGTCGCCGTTCTCATACAGCTCTAGGGCTTCCCCGGAAGATATCCTCTCTCCGGCCAAGGCCTTCTCTAAAATAATATCCGTCGCTTGCTTTTGGAAAATAGGGCTCATTATAATACTAGCTTTTATTCGTTTACGTTGTTACCTTCAGACTTTTCGCGTACCGGAAAAAGGCGAGACCTTTTTCCCTTTTGGTTGAAAAGCAGGCTTTCTAATTGCGACTTATTCTCGACAAATTGCAAGAGGAATCTTAGAGAGCGGGAATTGTTTTTAGAATGCCTATCTCTAAGATAATAACGGCTAATAGAAATGATTATTCAAAGAAGGCTCAAATTCTCCGGTTCGGATCAGAACGGACGTTACGGCAATTTTTCCTGGACAGTGTGATTCCCCATCGTTACGGTGCTTCTGAAGACCATCCAAAGACAAAGGTACTACTGAAAGACTATGGCTATATCCAAGATCGCCTTCCACGTGATTTTCACGGTTCTGTTCGCAGTCGCGAACTTCGTGTTCGTCCGCGCGGTCCTCTACCGCCTCAAACTTGTTTTCAACGGTAGAAAAGCAGCCGGAACCGAAGACTTCCGGGAACACCCGAACTGGGGATTCAGAATCAAGAGTTTCCTAGTAAACGTAATCCTTCAAAAGAAGAACTTTAAAGAACCGTTACGTGGAATTATGCATGCATTTATATTCTACGGATTCGTAACATATTTGCTACATACGTCCAGCCAAATGGTGGCGGGAATATTCGGTTACGGACTGGAAGATGCATATAAATTTTCCTTAGTCGGATCCGTGTTCGGTGATACCGCCAATTACGTTTACGAATATGTCCTGCAATTCGTGACCGTCTTAGTTCTTGTAGGTTTGGGTTTCTTTGCATGGAGACGATGGATTCAGAAAGCCAAAGGATTGGACGTGCATTCTCCTGCGTCTGCGATCGTAATCGCGATGATTTCCATTTTAATGATTTCGACGCTATTGGGAGAAGGTGCAAAAGCTGTCGGAGCGGAATACGCAGACCCCATTCATGATGCAGCTCCTATCGCCGCCGCGATCGGGAATATCTGGCAGGCAATCGGTGTGGAATACTCTACTGCAGATTTAGTCGTTCAAATTATGTGGTGGTCTCACATTCTTGCGGTTTTCGCATTTATGCTGTACGTCCCGACCTCCAAACACGCACACTTGATCTTTGCACCGTTTAACTACTTTCTACAATCCGATACGCCTAAAGGCGCCCTGTCCAAGTTAAACCTAGAGGACGAAACGGCGGTCTGGGGAGTGAATCGTGCGGAAGATTTCCCTTGGCCGAATCTACTCGACGGTCTTTCCTGTATCGAATGCGGTCGTTGCCAAGTACAATGCCCCGCTAACCGAACCGGAAAAGTTCTGAATCCGAAAGCTATCATCGTAGATTTAAAACATGCACTAATGGACAAGCTTCCCGAAGTTGCAAAAATTCGCGAAAGCCAAGGCGAAGGAGCCGCAGACGCTGTTGCCGCCATCGATACCGGTGTCATCAATAACTACGAAGGCCTTTCCGAAGAAGCGCTTTGGGGTTGTACTACTTGTTATGCTTGCGTAGAAGCTTGTCCTGTCGGAAACAATCAAGTCAATGCGATCATGGAAATGCGCAGACACTTGGTTCTTGCAGAATCAAAATTCCCCACCGAACTACAAAATGCGTTCGTGAATATGGAAAATAATTCGAATCCTTGGGGTGTTGCAGCTCACTCTCGTGCAGACTGGGCGGAAGGGCTCGGCGTCAAGACTATGGCCGAAGACTCCAATGTAGACGTTCTTTATTGGGTAGGTTGCGCAGGCGCCTATGATGATCGGAACAAACGGATCGCTCAATCGTTCGTTAAGATTCTTCAAAAAGCGGACGTCAAGTTCGGAATCTTAGGCACGGAAGAAGGCTGTTCGGGGGATTCTGCACGTCGCGGTGGAAACGAATATCTCTACCAAACGTTAGCTCAAGCAAACGTGGACACAATGAACGGATATAACGTAAAGAAAATCGTTACCGCTTGTCCTCACTGCTACAATACCATCAAGAACGAATATCCGCAATTTGGCGGAAACTTTGAAGTGATCCACCACTCCGAGTTCATCAACGAACTCTCTAAGAGCGGAAAAATCGAAGTGGGTGTCGCAGAAGATGCAAACGCAGGCAAGTATACCTATCACGATTCTTGTTACATCGGACGTTATAATGACAACTACGAAAATCCTCGTGACGTAGTTAAGAAAGTTTCCGGCGGAAAATTGTCCGAACCTTCCGACCATCATACCAAAGGACTCTGTTGCGGAGCCGGCGGAGCGCAAATGTGGATGGAAGAGCAGAACAATGATCGCGTTAACTTCAAGCGAACGAATCAATTACTTGCAACCGGTGCGACCACTATCGCTACTGCGTGTCCGTTCTGTATCACAATGATCACGGACGGAGTAAAGCAAGAAGGTAAAGTCGAAGAAGTAAAAGTGAAAGACATCGCTGAATTAGTTGCTGAAAACTTGAAGTAACGATTCGACTCGTTTCCGAAACTTAAAAAGCCTCCCGAAAATAAGGGAGGCTTTTTTTCTTTCTTCGTTTTCTATAGCCCGTATGCGATTCGAAATTCTTCCGATTTTAGATCAAATGATCGAACTATATCAAAATCCTCTGAATATGGAACGATTCCGGAAATATTTAGACTTGGCGCTAAACGAAGACAAAACCGACGTCGAACTCCCTATTTTAAATTTCAATCCGATGGCAAAGGCACACATTCTTAGCAAATGTATAGAATTACAAAATCTGCATGCGGAAACATTGCTGGGGAAAGAAATCGAGAACTACAATAAGGAGCGGAAGGAAACTCGAAGCTCCGCTAAAATCAAAGTATCGATTACGGTAGCGGATGATATCGCAGGCAGTTGGACAAATCGATATTCAACGGATTATAGTTCGAAATTCGAGACTTTCTCGCTTCTAAAAAGAAATTTCTGCACTCCGCTTTTCTTTGCGTCCGAACCATTGGAGCCGAATATGATTCGTCTGCGCTGTAGAGAATACATTCTAAGAACGATTTTTCAGCTCGAATGGAAATATCCAAAAACCTTGGGAGAGCATATCGCGCAGGAAGGAAAAGTAAAAATTCGCACGAATCAGGAAGATGAAATCGAACCGGAGCAACGGTTTGTGGATTTTTATTTAGAAAATAGAAATAGTAACGACCGTTCGAAAATTTTTCCCTTTCTGTACGGTGACGAAGCCGCAATTCAATTCGGTTATGATCCTTTGGGAAATGCGGATTTTTTCGGTTTTAAGACGGCTAAAAATTTATACCAGGAATACGAAACCGAAGCCGGTAAATAGAACGATTAGAATAAAAAAAAGCGGAACGTTGCCGTCCCGCCGTGAATCATCTGGTGCAAATACAATATATGCGACGGGCACCGATTAAAAAATACACGAGATAATAGAATTTTTCCATTCCGGAATTTCCTTTTTTTACCTCGAATCAGAGTTCAGTAAGTTTTTTACTGAACAGCTCGTACATGGTATTTTCCGCATCCAATATAGTCTGTTCTCCGTTATTAAAAGGCATATGCCCTTTTAGGATAGCCTCCCAGGCGATTACTCCTGATTCGATATCCACAGCCTTAACGATTACTTCGGCCATGAATCTTACGCGCACTCCCCTTCTAGCTACATTATAATTTGTAATTTTTCCAAAGAGAGCAAAATTCGAATTCAATAATTTTCCGATATTTAAACCGTCGCTTTCAGTCACACCGGTTTTACCGAACGTCATTTCATTTAAAAGTTTATCGACTTTACTTCGTTCCAGAACCGTCAGACCCGTCTTTACAAGTGCCAATTCTGCTTTCTCTCGATTTCTTGCCTCTATATTTTTTCTACGGTTCGCAACCGCCTCATTTTGCTTCAGCCCCTCCGCCATTTCGAAAGGAAAAACGACATATTTATCCTTTCCGGGTTGAGAGATTCCGGATTTAGCGATTACTTGAACGTCGAAATGTTGCGCGCTTTTGCAATCAATCAACGATAGAAAGACCGTAAGTAACGCGGCGGTTCGAAAACAATTAAGTTTCATCGATTCTCCTCTTTGAATAAATAATGGACATGCATAAGCGACATTCCCTTTCTTTCCGCTCGAAATCGAGCAAAATTATCCGCTAAATATTAAACCTTTCATAAAAATCAAAATAAAAGCTCACTAAGGTTATATCGGTGAAGCTCGATTATTATCGATCGAAGACGGGGCGCGGCATTACTTTCAAATCAACGTTCCGCATTATTTTTAACGTTGCACGGATATACGATTTTTAAGTCTTAATCTTGGCCGAAATCTCGAAAAAATACGATCTTACTCTTCCGCTTTCAATCGAAAGATAAGATTAGATGAAATTGTTTATCCACACTAAGGATCAATACTTCGGTTGAGTGTCTCTTAATACCGAAGGTTCTTCGAAAGCCGAAGCTCAATTCGCTTCCTGAAATTCGAATCGATTTAATCTTGCAGAATTTCCTGAGTAGGATAATCCAAAAGACGGATTTCAGGATTCTTCTTTTGAAAATATCCTTTTTCCCATTCCGAATCGAATAATAAGGCGGCTCGACCGATACTATCAACGACCAGATTGGAACCGGCAGGAACCTTTCCTATATCTTCCTCAGGAAGCCAGCATGAAACTTGGTACGGAAGGATATTGATATTGGTAGGAGCTCCGTATTCGTCTTGAAGACGTCGGCGGAATACTTCGAATTGCAACTGTCCCATTGCTCCGATAACCGGAAGTCCTCCCCCGACGGTTTGAGAAGTAAATAAATGCAAAATGCCTTCCTCCGCCAGCTGTTCGATTCCCTTTCGAAAACTCTTTAAAGATCCGGTTTCAACGCAAGAAAGTGTCGCAAAAATTTCGGGCGCAAATACCGGAAGTGGTTTTAAATCCGGAACCTTTCCGCTAGCCAGCACGTCGCCTATCGCATATGTGCCCGGGTTTACTAATCCGATGATATCCCCAGGATAAGCTTCATCCACTGTATTTCGATCTTGACCGAAAAACGCGAAGGAGGATGAAAGCTTCACTTGCTTTCCGAGTCGACCGTGATTTACGTTCAATCCTCGTTCAAACTTTCCGGAACAAACTCTCAAGAATGCTATACGATCCCGATGCGCTTTGTTCATGTTCGCCTGAACTTTGAAAACGAACCCGCTAAAGGGAGTCGTCACCGGATCCAATCTCGCACCGTCTTTCAAAGGAAAATATAAAGGAGGGGGGGCAATTTCTAAAAAGTGATCCAAGAACAATTGAATGCCGAAGTTGTTCACCGCAGATCCAAAAAATACGGGAGTAATTTTAGATTCTAAAAAATCCTGTAAGGAGAATTTTCCGATCCCGTCCTCAACAAGTTCAACTTCCTCACGAAACGCTTTCAAAACCCAATCTTCGAACATAGAGTCCAAATTCGGATCTTCGATACCGGAACTTTGGAAGGCCGATTTTTGCGAGCCTCCGGGAGTTTTATCGTACGTATAAATTTTCTTATCAAGACGATTGTAAACTCCGCTAAAATCCACGCCGGTTCCAATCGGCCATACCATGGGAATTGCAGTAATACCTAATACTTTTTCTATCTCGTCCAGTAATTCAAAGAGAGGCTTCGTCGGGCGGTCCATTTTATTGATGAATGTAACGATCGGAATTCCACGATCTCGACAAACTTTAAAAAGTTTAATGGTCTGGGGTTCGACCCCCTTTCCGGCATCCAAAACCATGACCGCAGTGTCCGCTGCGATTAAAGTCCGATATGTATCTTCCGAAAAGTCCTCGTGGCCCGGCGTGTCCAATAGATTTAAAACATGATTCTTGTATTCGAATTGTAAGGCGGCGGAAGTAATCGAAATTCCCTTCTCCTTTTCCATTTCCATCCAATCGGAAGTGGCAGCCTTGCGATTCTTTCTGGCCTTAACGGCTCCCGCTAATTGAATAGCGCCCCCGTAAAGTAGGAGTTTTTCAGTGAGAGTGGTTTTTCCAGCATCAGGGTGAGCGATAATCGCAAACGTTCTTCTACGTTTGGTTTCCTCTTCCACAGATTTCTGGGTAACGACCGATTCAGACACGATGTAAATCTCCTCTAGGAATACGTTTTCCTGAGAGGATCCCGTGTCAGCACGAAAACCCTAAGGATTTATTCATGGATTCGTATTTAGCCGGTAAACTCCCCGTAATCAGTGTCATAGATAGTCCCCTAATTGAAATTTATCGTCCGACTTTTCTAACGGTCGATTCGCACGCTTTTTTCCCCGGAAAACACTCGGGAGGGGGATTCCCTCCCTCCTTTTTTTCAGTTATTTCTGCCCGGCTTTTTGAGGTTGTCTAATGCCGAATCCCGTATTTTCCTGGCCTTTGACTCACATCATGTTGGCTTCAAAAATAAAACATCTGATTTGCTGGAAAGATTGGGCAGACGACGAAGTGCTGGATCTTCTACAATTTGCCATTCATGTGAAACACCATAGGGCGAACTACCTTGGGCACATGACAGGTCGGACTTTGGCCATGCTCTTTCAGAAAACCTCCACGAGAACGAGGGTTTCCTTCGAAGTCGCGATGACTGAAATGGGTGGACATGCAATTTATTTGGATTGGATGACTTCGAATTTTCTTCTCTCCGATATCGATTTAGAAGCGGAATACTTATCTAGAAACGTCTCGGTAATTATGGCGAGAATGCGCAAGCACGAAGATCTTTTACAGTTGAAGGAAGGTTCCCAAGTTCCGGTGGTCAACGGCTGCTGCAATATGTTCCATCCTTGCCAATCCTTGGCGGATATCCTGACTATAGCGCTGGACAATCCTAAACCTCTCTCGGATCTGAGCCTAACTTATATAGGGGTTCACAATAATGTGGTGAACTCTTTGATCGGAATCACCTCCGCGCTAGGAATGCAACTGACACTTGTGACTCCGATTGCCGATGCGGAAAATATCGATCACGAAACGGTCGAACGAGCAAAGAGAAAGGGCACTCTCCACTGGGAAACGAACCTGATCGGAGCGATTAAGAATACGGACTATATCTACACCGATACCTGGGTGGATATGGAATTTTTCAACGATCCTAACTTTGCGGATAAGAAGAAGGCTAGGATGGAATTAATGATGCCTTATCAGATCAACGAAGCTCTTTTAAAAGAAACGAAGGCGAAAGTGATGCACGATATGCCGATTCATTCCGGATATGAGATCACTCGCGAGGTCGTCAGAAGCCCTAGATCGATTATCTTTCAGCAGGCGGAAAATCGACTAGATGCTCAAAAAGCCGTCATTCTCCAGCTACTAGAAGCCTAAAGCCCAGCCTCCAAAAATCCGTTGCCGGAAGGGCCACCTCCGAAAACCCTGTTCCAAGAACGGCCGCGATCGGCTTTAAAAACGGAAACAAAGGTATTTCTATGTCCAAACTTACCCATCCAAAGGATGCGCTATTCGAAGGAGAGAAGCCCTTCCCCATCATTCCTGCCTGCGAGCATTTTGCCGGCTCGGAAAAGCTTATCACCAAAGCGCTTGAACTCCAAAACAAACTCGGCGGTCTTTTTGACATTACAATGGACTGCGAAGACGGGGCTCAAACGGGTAAGGAAAAAGAGCACGCAGAAATGATTGTGCGGATCCAAAACTCAGAACTGAATAAACATAATATGAGCGGGGTTCGTATTCACGATTATACGAATTCATACTGGAAGCAGGACGTAGATATTATCGTACCGGGCGCGGGTGCAAAAATCGCGTACATCACGATTCCAAAACCTACGAAAGCATCTCAGGTCGAAGAGATGATCACGTACATTCAGAAAGCGGCTCAAAAGGCCGGAATCAAACGTGAAATTCCGATTCACGTTTTAATCGAAACTCATGGAGCTCTATGGGAAGTGGAAAAAATCGCCGCTCTTCCTTGGATGCAAGTTTTAGACTTCGGATTGATGGACTTCATTTCCGGACACCATGGTGCGATCCCGGCTTCTTGTATGAAAAGCCCGGGTCAATTCGATCATGAACTTCTAAGACGCGCGAAATCCACCGTAGTGGCTGCAGCATTGGCTCACGGAGTGATTCCGGCTCATAACGTAACATTAGATTTAAAGAATCAGTACCAAACCTACAAAGATGCAAAACGAGCTCACGACGAATTCGGCTTCTTGCGGATGTGGTCGATTTATCCCGCACAAATCCAAGCAATCCTGGACGCGATGGCGCCGGATTATAGCGAAGTTCAGACTTCTGCCGAAATCCTGGTAAAAGCTCAGGACGCGGAATGGGGACCGATTCAGCATGCCGGCGATCTTCATGACCGAGCTACTTATCGCTATTTTTGGGAAGTTTTACAAAAAGCAAAACTCACAGGAATTTCTATTTCGGAAGAAGCTGCGAAGAGATTCTTTTAAGAATAGAACATTTTTCGAATATTGGAAAGCCGCAGAATGATTCTGCGGCTTTTTTATTTCGGGCCAGGAAGGGTGGGCATTGCAAAATCACCTTTTCCAATTTTCAACGAAGATTGAAATTACTAAAAAAGCAAATTGAGATCTGTGCGTTATCTGCTAAACTTTTCGTTTAGCTTGCCAATGAGTTCGTTCAAACTACGGTCCATGTATTCCCAGGCCTTCTTACTCATCGGTTCCAAAGGCATCTTCTTTTGAAGCTGCTTGAATCGATCAAAAGATTCCCTTGCAAAATCCAGAAACCGACGTGGGGTAATTCCGAGGCGATCAAATTGACTTTCATGTGAATTAAAAAGTCCAGCCACCTTTTCGCGGTATTCGCCTTCCAAAAAATAAAAGCGAAGGTCGCCCATCGACTCGTCTATAGCTTTATAGATCTTACGACCAGGGCCATCTTCCTTTTTCGGAGACGGGTCGGAATCAGGCCTCACGACAATCACGCTCTTCGGTGTCTTATCCTTATCTTTCTTTTCGAGTTTTTGAAATTTTTCCCGCTTCAAAACTTCGCTAAGAATGGTTTTCTTTTTTTCCGCCAACTTGATTCGGATCCCTTAAGGTTAGTGATATCGAGGACTCGATTGATAACTAGTATATAAACTTTGGAAATTTATGTCCAGTAGTTTCCATCCGGTTTTGAAAACGGAATTCCTTGAAAATATAAGCAACTTCTCGCCTAAGAAAATCCCCACCATGCTCTTTTAGACGAGAGGATCTTTCTTTCTCAACCTACGCAATTCACAATTTTGCAACCATTCGCAACGTAGGCAAAACGGATCGTCAGAGTCGTAAGAAGAAGGCGGGCAAAGATTCGTATCCGTAGCTTGTAACGGTTCTAGAATCTTCTCTCTTTCTTCGACGGACGAAATCGCATGCAGCTTATTTAGTAAATCTCGGTTTTTACGAATTTGAACTTCAAAGAAATCCTCCATCGGAACCGAAGTGTTTGGACTCACGACCTTCTTAATCCTTTTGATAAAGATGGGAGATTTAACCGGTTTTCCCCAATGAGCGAAAATTTTTAGCGCAAGTAAACCGAATACTGCACCGCCAAGATGTCCGGAATTACTCATCATTCCAAAAAAAGAAGTCTGATGATCTTCACTCCGATAATACTGAAGCAATGTAAAAAGGTCATAAGCAAAGCCTACACCTATGAGAACCCATGGAGCGTATTTTGCTCGTACCGGCGGGAAGGCAAATCTCGCATCTGGAAAAAGAAGTCCAAATACTGCAAGAATTCCAAAGACCCCTCCGCTCGCTCCGATAGTAGAAGTGTGATAACTATCCCAAGAAGAATATTCAGGTACTAAGCCGGTCTTTAATCCGACAAAAGCAAAAACTACCACGAAAATTCCGCCACCGAGTTGCGATAAAAGATAAATCGTAAAAAATTTCCACTCGTTCATATAACGACAAATCCAAAATCCGAGCGTATATAGACCGAACATATTCATGCCTATATGTAAAAACGGCATGAATAATCCCTCGCCAACTACATGAAGAAAACCGTAGGTAAAGACCTGCCAAACCATTCCCTTCTCTACGACGAGGCTTGGATTGAGACCAAAGTAATACGTTAAAATTCCCCCGCCGCCTTCGAGCATGAGGAGTCCCCATACGGCGAAGTTCGTAAATAGTATAATGTTCAGGGGATGGAATACGGAAAATCCGAACAGCTTCAGACTAGAGCCGTAATTTCTCTTTGCCATTATGTAAGGTTTAAGGGAACTGGTAGTGGAGTCAAGTAGGCAAAGCCGGGGCTTATGCTAGCCCCGGTTCGTCCTCATCCCCTGGGAGTTGGCGGATGACTTCAATCACATAGTTATAATCGTAGGAAAGGAGGGCTCGCTTTAGTAAATCGGGCCAAAAAAAGTTTGGAAAAGCAAAATTTACGACCTATCTTCTGGGAAGGCCGAATTTTACGTCTTTTAGACCAGCGCATGATCCCCGGCAAAAAAGAATGGTTTTTGGCGTCCACTGCAGACGACACAATCCTAGCTATCCGCGAAATGATTGTTAGGGGGGCGCCGGCGATCGCCATAACCGGATTATTCGGCGTTGTCTTAGAATTAAAAAAATTCGATACCAAGCCGTCGTATGAAACGCTGGAGATAATTCTATCTCGCATTTTAGAATCGAGACCGACGGCGGTTAATCTGCGAACCGCTCTCGACGAATTTAGGAAACTACTCCCAAAGGAAAAATTCGAATCCTTAAACTTCGGTGAGATACAAAATATCGCCGAGAAATTTGCGATTAGCGTCTACGAAGATGATATTCGAAATAACATAGCTCTATCCAATAATGGATTGGCTTTATTTCCGAATAAGTCGGAAAAAATAAAAATATTAACTCACTGCAATACTGGAGCTCTCGCAACCGCGGGTCATGGGACAGCCTTGGGGGTAATCCGTTCTCTCCATGAAGGAGGATATGATTTAACCGTTTATGCAGATGAAACACGCCCCTATCTGCAAGGCGCTCGCTTAACCGCCTGGGAACTACTGGAGGAAGGAATCGACTCTTATCTAATTACGGATAGTATGGCAGGTTGGCTAATGGCAACTCAGAAAATTAATGCCGTAATCGTCGGGGTCGATCGAGTCGCAGCAAATGGAGATTCCGCAAACAAAATCGGAACCTATCCTTTAGCGATCGTTGCAAAGGCTCACGGTGTCCCTTTCTATATAGCCGCCACGGAAAAAAGTTTCGATTTCAGGATAGCTTCCGGTAAAGATATTCCGATAGAGATGCGAAATCCTGAAGAAGTTACAAGATTGAATTTCCTGAAAAAAGAAGACGGTTCTCCCATCTTGGGTGAAGGCATTATTGCTCCGAAAGCGGTCAAAGCCTTAAATCCTTCTTTTGATGTAACGCCTGCAGAGTTCATTACTGCGTTTATAACCGAAAGAGGTATAATAAAACCCTCCGAAATCCAAAAGGTATTCGGTTAACTAAATCGAATACCTTTCTGCACGACGTTTTCTCATTTTTGAGCTTTGACTGCGACCATTGCCGCTTTATCCTGTCCAGGATGAAAACGCATCATGAAGGCGGATTGAAATTTATCTATCTTCTCGATTTGCCTTCTATACTTGATAATGGCTCCCTTATAAGCGCCCTTCCGAACGACTAGTTGCACCTCTCCAGGATGGAAGCGAGTGGTTCTGAGAACCTCGATCTTTTGCTTTAGGGCTTCCATAAATCGATTTTTTTCGTTATACTCTTCAAAAACCTTACGATAGCCCTCTTTCTTCTCTTCGGGAATTTGACCGCGAGATCGTTGCACTAGCTGCTTGATTTGCTGAATTTTAGGAAGAACCTTCTCCATCTCTTTTTCGGCCGAATGCAAACGTTTAGTCAATTCCTCGAATGCGCGATCGTTTCGAAAATGAAATCCTAATTCAACGACGGTATCTAATTCCGCCTGAGAGCCCAGATTACTACAAACCAAACCCGTAAAGGTCGTTACGGAAGAAGAAACTAGGTTAGCATTCGAACCGTTCAATGCGATCGTCCCGAGACAATGGATTTTGGAATTCAAAATAAATCCCTCGATCACCACGTCTCCGTCGACTTCTATCTCCGCGTTTTCAATGAATTTAGCGTTTAGGTGGCCGCCGATTTTTATGACGTTTTTGCCATCACCTTTAATTCCGCCGCTTGCTTCCAAATCCCTAGCGATGGTAAGATCGGAAGATTCTATATTTCCTTTTACGATCAGACTTCCGTTTGTCACGACGGAAGCCCCCGATTCTATATCACCTTTGACTAATACGTTTCCGTCATAATTAACGTTTCCGGTTCCTAAGCCTACATTGGAATCGATTTGCAATTCCTGAGAAACGGTGACCGAACTGTCGGTGGAAAAAATGGCCCCATTTGTAGTTGCGTGATATTCGCGTAGCGGCTTTCCGTCTACCAACGTCTGCCTTTCCTGCACGTTCTTTCCGACGGTTAATTTCGGTCTTTTGATCGCAGGAGGAGCTATCGGCTTTCCAAATACGTCGATTCCGGCTTTGCCAGGAATTCCTTCGAAGAGTGTAGCAAGTTTCTCGCCCTCTTTTACATATATATATCGATCGATATTTCGAAAATCGGCTTTTCCATCTTCTCCGATTTTTACCCTTTGAGCTTGAGGGTGGTAAAATTTCAGCCATCCGTCCTCTCCCCTCGTCGGAGGAAGACCGGCAGCAATAGGAAACGTTACCGGCGAAAAATTCATTTTCGAAGTAGCATCGGCCAAATGCTTTAGCGTCTGATAAATTTGATCGTTTAAAACTCGTTCTTGAGATATATCTCGATCATGTAAAAATTCTAGGATAACTCCCGTTGATAAGGAACGCCCTTTTATCATCCCAGGCCGAATCGTTAGTTCGGCTGATAAAGCGTCATTAGCTACTTTTAAAGTAAATACGCTTTCCCAGCTTGTATCTTGTTCCGGCAATCCTGAGGTTTGTTCAGTACTCACAATCATTCTACCTTACTAACAATCGGACCTTCTCACTAGTTGCGGCCTTTTTTATAATTTAGCAACAGGTTAACAATTTTCTGACAACAATCGTGTCCGATTCTCAAGTTTCTCTTTTTTCGCGTTCCATTGGAGACAAAAGTTTACACTTAAATCTCTTACGTTTCCCTCTTATCGTCGACTAACGAACGTTCCAACTCGAGGCATTTTGGGACGAAAGTACCTTTATATGAGGACGGATAAATTTCGAGAAAAATAACATCTCCTTTTAAGACTCAAAGGCGTTTTTTATGAAGAATCCCCATATTTTAGCCATAGACGGAATTTCCGGAAACTGAGTATAGAATGGCAAATGATCGCCATGGGTCAATAAACGCGATTTTACAAAGATCGGGGGGTCCTTTAGGCGATTCCGGAGGTCCAGGAATAAATCCTCGGATTCGCCCGGAGAAATCACCGGATCGTCAAATCCGTGTAATAATGCGATCGGTTTTCTCCAAGAAGAGGTAAAATTGGCAGGGGAATTCTCTTTGATGAAGCCAGGTGGAAGAGAATTCAAAATTTCCACCGACAATTTCTCCCGGAAGGATGGCACGGATCTAATTTCATCCACAAATTCGCGTTCCTCCGAACTCAGAGCCGAATACATTCTAAGACCGATTGCCGCCTCTTCCCGTCGTTGAAGGCCCGAATCCAAAGCGGATTCCCGAAAGAATTCTTCCAAGGCCTGAAAATTACTCCTGATCTTTTTAATGTAATTGTAGAGCATTACGTACACCGCATATGGGTCTCTTTCAAAATTAGCGATTACAAACGGAAGCGTTTTGCTAAAATCCGCATATGTCCCTACCAACAAGGTAGACGATAACCTGACTTGTTCCTCTTCGCTCGAAAGAGCGACCATTCCCATTCCGGCAGAGAAGCTTGCGGACAGATACGAAACCGGTTTTCCTTCCAGCTCGTAAATGGCGCGAAATGTAGAACGGATTTTAGGCACAGTTTCGGACGAAACTTTCAAGCCTCTGACTTCCGGCAATTCGGGTAAGTAAACGGTAAATCCGGTATTATAGAGATGCCTCGCTAGTTCCAAAATTCGAGGATCCTCGATGCCTCGGGCGCTCATCCCGTGCTGGATATAGACAGCAGGCGCGTTTTTTTTTCCTGGAAAAATTTTCGTTCTTATTTCTAATCCGGAATCTATCAGTATGTTTCTTTCTTTGAACGCCGGAACGGAAGAAAAACCGAGACCTGCATATCGAACCAGGAAGGGAAAGCCGACTAAATAATATTTTTCTATCATAGTTGAAAAGCGAAAGAAACCATCCTAACGGTTTTCGAATTAATATTTTTTCATAAGAAGAATCAGATAGATTCTTCCAAGATATTGTTTTACACTTTCATCTTTTAAGAAATAGATTAGTATATATTGTCTAAAATGTTCCAAGTCGACGGGAACTAATTTATGATTCAGATTTTCGGGCGGTAATATATCGATCTTAAATCTGCCCAATTTCATTTCCGAAATAAGCTCGGCGCAAATCTGATTGGCAAATTCAAGCATGATCGATGCAGCATGGCTTCGGATAGTCGGATCAATATGGAATGAGCGAGCGATCTTCGGTAATAATTTTAATTTTGTATAACCGTCCATGGCTAAAAACAATCGACCTTCCGCCTCTCCTTTGAATTCTACGGATGTGCAATTTTCGTAACAGAACCCTTCATTCTTTGAAGGGCCGAAAGCTTCTCTAGCGGCATTAACTCCCAAATTTTTATCTAGAAATTCCGGAAAGATCTGCGAGATCGTAAGAATAAACTTTTCGTCGAGTAAAGGATCCAAATTTAAAGACATACTAAACGATTTAAACCTTCCGTCACGGATGAGTATAACGCCTTTCTGGCTTTATACTCCCAATCTTTGTCACCGAGCCGAATTCTGACTGAGGCGCCGACATTTAAAGAAAGATCCGAAGAACCCAAAAATTCCATAATGAGAGGAAGAGAATTTTGAAATTCGATCCAATCTTCGGAAGTCAAAAAAGCGGCAATCCGATTATTTCTAATTCGAAAAAGAGACGGTGATTCCCTATATTTTTCTTTCCACCAATTTCCGAAGCTTTTCAATGCTGGAAGCAGGCGTCCTTCTATCCCCCGGAATTCCACAAACATAAGGATTTTCGGCTCCTCGCCGATAACTCTTTCCTTTTCCAAAATATTGCAAAAAGATAAATGAGATAGCCAGCCCGTTTCGAAATCCTCCGTCTTTGCTGCCAATACGAGCTTTTCGGTAACCGACTCAAGCAAGGGGGTGATTATCGAAATATTAAGATCTATTTTCGACCGGGAAATGTATAAAACGCATCCGACAAGTAGGCCTTCCCACTCGAGTTTCCATATTATAGCCTCGTCAGTGGGAGTCTCTACGACTTCCGGAAACCCGTCTTGGAATACGATCATGCTTCCTTCTTTCGTTGCGGAACGACTTAGTTTTCGATTCGGTGAGTATAAATGAATCTCCCAATGATCTCCTTCTGGTAAAGAACGTAAAAAATCCTGCAATACTTCATACGTCCGACCTTTCACGGGAAAGTGAAAGCGGATTGGAGTCGCGTCGGCTTCTTCCTGCGGAATCTCCGGCAGCCCGTCTTCCTCCCTAAGCGATTCGTCGGTTTTTTCGTAAGTTGGAGGAATTCCGATCGTCGAAGTTTGAGTTTCTAAAGAAGAAAATTCGTTCAAATTCGTCTGGAGTTCATCAGCTTGGAAATTTTCCTTAGTATGCCGGCTTGCTTCTTCCCGTTTTTCAACGTTAGTTCGGACAACAAATCCGAATAAAGTCAGCATGGTAAGTGAAATCCCCGCTAGGGCAATGATTTCTCCGTCTATCCATAGCAGAGAATTTCCCTCGGCAACGAGAAAGGTCGAAAGAAATAGAAAAAAATCCCCGAAAAATTGCATTTTGCCGGACTCCGTTCCGTTACTATATGTAACGGGCAGACTTCCTTCTAGCTCAAATGATTTTTCCATGAAACTATACACGGAACTCGCGGAATACTACTTCGATATTGAAAAGAATACCAGGAAATTCGACTTGGAAACCCAATTCTTAGATCGTCTGTTCCGAAAGCACCGAATTCGCAATATTTTAGACCTTGGATGCGGTACAGGGGAACATGTTACTCATTTCCAGGGCCTCGGTTACAAGCCTAAAGGCGTGGATTCCTCTACCCGAATGATCGAAGTGGCAAAAAAACGCTATTCACATTGCCGGTTCGAAGTAGGAAATATACAAACGTATAAAGCCGCCGAGCAATTGGACGGAATTATAAGCCTATTCGGTTCGTTTAACTATCTGTTAAGTAATGAAGAGGTCGAGGCTTCTCTTAAACAATTAGAGCAAAATCTGAAACCCGCCGGTATAGCGGTCCTGGAAGTTTGGAATGCCGAACCGTTGAGGAAGATAAAGAGAAAGGCAATTGCGCCAGTGTCGCAGACTAAGGCTCGTAATACGATAATTCAAAGAAATCGAGGCTTTAGATTGGTTCGCGCGGACCAAGCCACCGTGGTGGAAGTAAACTACATTTATAATCTTAATTCGAAAGAGATCAAAGATAAACATTTGATGCGTGCTTATTTTCTCACCGAATTCCAGAGGATGGTTTCAAAACATCGAATGGAAATTCTTAATGTGTATTCCAATTATAGCGAAGTAAAATTCCGTAGTAACGCCAGCCGGATGATATTGGTGCTGAAGAAAAAAAGTGTATAGCGCTATAAGCTGCACGGGGAGCCCACCCTTCCTGGGTGGGAGCCTGTTGAAAAAGAGGCCTGGTTTGTCTGAAAATTCTTCTTCCTCTTTAAAGCGAATGGCAAAAAGAAGAAGGGACTGCCGTAGCAGATCGTTTAAATATACCGAAATCCGCAAATTTTTCCTATGTTGTGAGCGGAGCATCTTTCGGACCATTCAAGAGAAACTTTTTCCAATCCTTTTGTCATGAATCTATTTCCTGCACGAGATCCTTTCATTGCACCAAAGACGCCTTCAATCGAAGAAAACCGTTTGGCATAAATTTTTCTCGATTTCGGGTTTTGTAACTTTTTGCGCATTTCCATCGTGTAGAAATTATTCAGCTCGCTCGGATGGTAGTTTTTACTTGGACTTAAATGAATGTAGTTTCTTCTCAAGTTATTAGAATTCACCAAAATGGATTTAGATCGACCTTTTGTGCAGAAATGTTTCAACTTACAGCCGTTGCAACCCGTCGATCTGTAATCCGAATAACTGTATTGTCCATGAAGATACTTTTCGGATCGGAATTTAAGTGTTCTGCCCGATGGACAGACGAAGTTGTTAGCTTTCTTTTCATAGATAAATTTGATGAACGGAGGCCTTCGTTTGGAGAAATCGGTAACTTTTGGGATCTTCCCTGCTTGGAATAACCTTGTTACTTTTTGATCGGGACAATAAAGATCGAAGTCTTTTAATCTCTGGAAATTACTTTCGCTTGCATAACCGGCATCTAAGACATATTGAATTCTATTTAAATCTTGTTTTTCCGATCTTAAGAATTCGTAGCAAGATTCGACTTTTCGAATCATTTTCTCCGCAAACTTAGTATCGGATTGTTCCGTTTCCACACTGTGAGAAATGATCATGTTGGATTTGCAATCGACCGCCGCTTGAGCATTGTAACCTACCAGGAATACGTTTCCTTTTTTCTGTAGATCGCAATCTCTCTCATAGAGATGGACTCTACGACGGTCTTTGTGCTTTTTTAGGAATTTTACCGCATCCTGTAAGCTTTTCTGCCTTTAAGTTCTAATTCTTTTCTTTTGTCTCGAATTTGAGAACGATCCATATCGGCAGACTTTTCCCATTCTTGAAATTTGACCTTACTTACCTTTTCGATTTGTTCAAGTCTAAGCTCGAATTTTTCCAGGTCCCCTATATCATCGGGATTCGCATTCGCCTTTATCTTAGTGCCATCTATGGAAACGGTTTCAAAATCTATATAACCGCTTTCGTAACCGAGAAATACCGTTTGAGAAAATAGATCTTCGATTTCAGTTCTGTGAGTCTTTCTGAACTTTGAGATAAAACTATGATCCAGCTCTTCTCCATCCAGAAGATAGATCAATTCAGCTCTGAGTTTGGATATCCTACAGAGTTCCCGCATCGAGATATTGCCGATTAAAATGGAATAAAAAAGAGCCGAAATAACTTTCTTCGGTGAAATTGCAGGTCTTCCAGTCTCATCATTCTGGTAATTCTTTTCGAAATCTTCGAAATCTAACCGATCAATGACTTTCTTAAAACCGTGAATCGGATGTTCTTCCCCGAACAATTCCTTGAAGTCTAAAACGTACATTCTAAGCTGATTTCGGATCCGTATTCTTGAACTTTGCCATTCCGTAAATCTAGCAAGTTCCCTAAAATTGCATCCCTTTTTCAACAGGCTCGTGGGGGATGGAGGCGGTTTCTCGAAGCAAAGTTATTTATCACGAATTATCCGAACTGTCAACAAGGCCTCAAAAAAGACTGTAGGAGCTCCAACACAAACTCGCTAAGAGAAAGGGTTTCCAAAAAAGCGGGATTGTGCTAACGAGGGGCTTCGGAGCGGGTACCACCGACCGGCCCCCACCCAATAAGGGTGTGTACGTCCTGGAACATAGGTAACACTTTAGACCGGAGACATGGGTTACACTTCAAAGTCCTAGATATTTTTCTTTGTGTTCTCATTCAAATAACCTATTTTCACAAAGCTGAAATAAATGGCCCATATACCGTCGTCGACAGGTTCAAGGCCGATATTCTCTCCACCTAAACTCTTCGTAATAAAGAATCTTTGATTTTTCCAATAAAAATTACCGTCATCGACTTTACGAATTTCAAAATGATCTGGATAAAATATCTCGGATAGACGATTCGGATAGGATCTTAGGGAAGGTTTATAGATCTTCGCAGGCGGCTTCTGACCTAACGCCTCATGGGGACGATCATGGTTATATTCCGCTCTAAAACGATCGAATGCCTTTTGCTGCTGTCTCATATTAGAACGAATCGGATAAACCGCTTCTGCCTTCAAAGTCCTATGCATTCTTTCATGCCTTCCGTTCTCTTGTGGTTTCCCCGGATGAATCCTTTCCGGAAAAATACCTAATTTGATCCACCA